>NZ_FOXB01000027.1 GCF_900115615.1 Hydrogenimonas thermophila
ATATAATATCGCTGGAAAGGTAGTTACACATGCAAGAAAAATCACTTTAAAGGTTAATGAAGAGTTTGCCAAACTACTTCAAAATATAAGGCACAAAGCTTATGAGATGAGTTTAGAATGACTACTTTAAATCTAAAAATCAGTGCATTTCAAAATATAATAACAATATACTATTGTCAAAAAACAAGGAAATTTCGTAAAAATAGTTCAAAATGTAGTAACTTTGGAGTAAAAATATGTAAGAGATAATTTTGGTGCATATTTAGGCATTTTATTTTTTCAAAAAATGTGTTTTTTAGGGAATATTAGGTGGGTTTTTATTTTATGGATTTATTTGGGTTTTTAATCTAATTTTAGATATTATCTACACCATGATAGTATACGGAAAACAGATATGCAACCATTTGCTGGAACGTCGCCCAGAGTTGGTAAGAGAGATTTACCTAGCTAAAACAATTGATAAAAAAAACTTTGCCTTACTTAAACGTCTTGGAAAACCTGTTATAAAAGTTGATGCAAAAAAAGCACAAGCTATGGCAAAGGGAGGAAATCATCAAGGATGGCTATGTGATGTGCTACCTTACAGATATGCTACCCTTGAAGAGCTTAAAGGAAGTGATTTCCTTGTTGTGCTTGCAGGATTGAGTGATGTAGGAAATATTGGTGCAATTATTCGAAGTGCTTACTCTTTGGGAGCTGACGGTGTAATTGTAGGAGGCATAAAGCAGCTACAGAGTGAATCAGTTGTACGAACCAGCAGTGGTGCAATGTTTGATCTTCCTGTTGCTGTTATACCTAATTTATTAGATTGCCTGAATGAGTTGAAACAGATTGGCTTTACAATTTATGGAGCTGATATGTCTGGTGTCTCTATAGATGATATTTCGTTTAATCAAAGAAGAGTTTTGGTTATGGGAAGTGAAGGAAGTGGTATTCCTGGCAAGATTAAAAAAATGTTGGATGAGAGGGTAACAATTCGTATGGCTAGACCGTTTGATTCGCTGAATGTCAGTGTAGCGGCTGGTATTATTATGTACAGGATGGGATATGCTGGATAGTATAATTGAAAAAAATGGCTTGGATGCAGTTAGTGAAAAAACTAGAATTTCAAAGAAAAACCTAGAAAAACTACAAAAAAAAGAGTTTAGTGACTTTTCAAAACCAAGGGCATTAGGCTTTATCTCAATTCTTGAACGTGAATATAAAGAGGATTTATCTGAACTTAAAGAAGATATAATTAAATGGTTTGAAAATGAGAGTGATAAGCAGACAACTCATATTGCATTTCCCCCTGCAAAAGATGGTAAAAGCATACATTGGATAGTAATTATTCCTCTTATTATGGTATTAGTCTTTGGATTTTATCTTTATCAAAATGAATTTTCAAACACACAAGTAGCTATTGAAAAGAGTTTATCTATAAAAAGTATAGAAAAAATTTATAAAGAACAGAATAATCAAAAAACAGAGAGTTCTAAAGCTATCAAAGAGCCAGAACAAAAACAAGCAGAAGAAAATAGTTCTAATAGAATATTAGATGAAAAAAGGGAAGATACATTAACAGTTGATAAAAATATATCTACATCTATTGAATCTGCTGAAAAAGATGTAAAACCTGTAAATAGTATAAAAAAGAAATCAGATGCAAATACAAGTATAAGTCCATATGTTCCTATTGAAAATATTATTGTATATCCAAATAGAAAGATGTGGATTGGAGTTATAAATTTAAAAAACAGAAAACGTAAATCTAGAGTTATTTCACAAACTTTTAGCATTGAAGCAGATAGTGAAAAGTTAATAATTACAGGTCATGGATTTTTTAGCATAAATGATACTGTTGGAAATAATTTAAAATTTAGTGATCCTGATAAACACTATTTTGTGCTGAAAGATGGTGTTTTAAAAGAGATAGATTCAAAAGAGTTTATGCATCTTAACGGAGGAAAAATTTGGTGATACGTTTTTTTTTCGTATCTATAGCTTTAGTGTTATCTTTAGCAGCTGGAGTATTGGAAGATAGTATAAAATCATTAGTTGATGAGAGTACATATAAAAAGCATCAAAAATTGATACGTATACTATTTGAAGACTCCCAATTTTATATGAGAGGTGGCAGTGTAGATAGTGTTAAAGTAGTAAAAACACTTGAAGAGAATGGACTTTTAAATCTAATATTGCCTGATTCAAAAGTAATTGAACTTAAGTTTGCGTATAGCGGAGAAAATCCTCTATTTTTTGTTAAGTCTATGAATGACACTTTACAAAAGATGGGTATCTCTTTTTTTTTGATTAAAGAAGCAAAATTAGATAAAAATGGATTTTTATGGACAATAAATTTTGAATCCAAAATTGTACCTGATCCAGTTTTATTGGCTAAAAGATTGGCAAAATATAATATATCAATAAATTCATTAGAGCGTCAAGATAGTACACATTGGTTTTATCGTATTGATATGAATAATGCAGTTTTACCTACAAGAGTATTGCAAGCAGGGGAAAACTTTCAGTTGATTCGTCCTATTCGACCAGTGTGGTTTAATGTTTCAAAAATAAAACGTTTGATTTTAAGAGAGAGACCGGGGTCTCACTGGTATGCAGATGTCGTGGTTTATGATAAAATGCTACATATTTTATACATGAAGCAAAACGATACACGGACAAGATATTTGAACCTGAAATTACCGCCTGATGCGGTTTATGTAAAGGTGAGTGATCGTTTTACTCTTGAAAATCTTAAAAGTGGACTTCAAATTACCGCAAAAGGTGAAAAGTAGAGATGTTTGATGAAATAGTATTTGAAAAACTTAACCGTCTTCCAAAGTATGTATTTGCTGAAGTTAATGACCTTAAAATGGCTGCAAGACGTGCAGGAGAGGATGTAATAGATTTTAGTATGGGCAATCCTGATGGACCTCCGTCAGAAAAGATCATTGAAAAACTTATAGAGTCAGCAAAAAAGCCAAAAACTCATGGTTATTCAGCAAGTAAGGGTATTTACAAGTTACGTTTGGCTATTTGTAACTGGTATGAAAGAAGGTATGGTGTTGCACTAGATCCTGAGACAGAAGCTGTTGCTACAATGGGTAGTAAAGAGGGATATGTTCATCTCGTTCAGGCAATTACAAATCCTGGTGATACAGCAATTGTTCCAGATCCTACATATCCTATACATTCATACGCTTTTATGCTTGCCGGTGGCGCAGTACGTAAGATGGAGCTTGTTTTTAATGAACGTTATGAAGTAGATGAAGACCTTTTCTTTACCAATCTTAAAAAAGCTCTCATAGAGTCTGTTCCTCGTCCAAAATATGTAGTTGTCAATTTTCCTCATAACCCAAGTACGGCAACTGTTACACCAGCTTTTTATGAGCGTCTTGTTGATATGGCAAAAAAAGAGAGATTCTACATTATTAGTGATATAGCATATGCAGATATCACTTTTGATGGCTATAAAACACCATCTATTTTAAGTGTTGATGGTGCAAAAGATGTAGCGGTTGAGAGTTTTACACTAAGTAAAAGCTATAATATGGCAGGTTGGCGTGTTGGATTTATTGTAGGAAATCCAAAAATGGTTGGTGCTTTGCAAAAGATTAAAAGCTGGCTTGACTATGGAATGTTTACACCTATTCAGGTAGCTGCGACTATTGCACTTGATGAGCTTGAGGGCGAAGTGGATAACACAATAGAGAAGTATCGAAGACGCAGGGATGTTTTAATCGATGCGTTTGGTAAAGCAGGATGGCATATAGAAAAACCAAGTGCCAGTATGTTTGTTTGGGCAAAACTTCCAAAAGAGGCACTTCATTTAGGCAGTCTTGAATTTTCTAAAAAACTGTTAACTGAAGCCAAAGTAGCTGTAAGTCCAGGAATCGGCTTTGGAGAGTATGGCGATCAATATGTGCGTATTGCATTAATAGAAAATGAGAAAAGAATAAGACAAGCCGCAAGAAATATCAAAAAGTATTTGAGAACTTTAAAAGAGGATGTGTAATGATTAAGATAGGTATTATCGGTGTTGGCACTGTTGGTGAGAGTGTTGCACAGATTCTTGAAGCAAACCGAGACATCATAACTGCACGTGCAGGTAAAGAGATCGTTGTCAAAAAAGGGGTTGTTCGTAACCTATCAAAGCCTAGAAATATCAATATTCCACTTACTACCGATGCAGATGAAGTTTTAGATGATCCTGAGATTGATATTGTTGTTGAGTTGATGGGTGGAGTTGAAGAGCCTTACCGAGTGGTACAGAAAGCTTTACAAAATGGAAAAGCTGTTGTAACTGCGAACAAAGCACTTTTAGCTTATCACAGATATGAGCTTCAAGAGACTGCCGGTGATATTCCTTTTGAGTTTGAAGCAAGTGTTGCAGGTGGAATTCCTATTATTAAATCTCTTCGTGAGGGACTTAGCGCAAATCATATAGAGTCAATTAAAGGTATCATAAACGGTACGGCAAACTACATTTTGACTAAAATGATGAATGAGGGAGTAGATTTTGCTCCTGTACTTAAAGAGGCTCAAGAGCTTGGGTATGCTGAAGCTGATCCTACATTTGATATAGGCGGATTTGATGCAGCGCATAAATTGTTGATTTTGGCTTCTATTGCTTATGGAATTGATGCAAAACCTGAAGATATTTTAATTGAAGGTATTGAACAGATTACTCAAGATGACATAAGTTTTGCAAAAGAGTTTGGCTATACGATTAAACTTCTTGGTATTGCAAAAAAGGTAGGAGAATGTGTAGAGCTTAGAGTTCATCCAGCACTTGTACCTCAAAGCGAAATGATTGCCAAAGTTGATGGTGTAATGAATGGTATAAGTGTAATTGGGGATAAAGTAGGCGAAACAATGTATTATGGTCCTGGAGCAGGTGGTAATGCAACAGCAAGTGCGGTTATCAGTGACATCATAGCAATTGCACGTGGTGGTAAAGCATCTCCTATGCTTGGTTTTAAACGTGCATTGGAAAGTGGTTTAAAACTATTAAATAGAGATGAAATTGTAAGTAAATACTACCTGCGTCTTGAAGTAGCTGACAAGCCTGGCGTCTTGAGCGCTGTTTCTAAAGTTATGGGTGAACAAAATATTTCTATTGAGACAATGTTGCAAAAACCTGGTAAAGACGGTAAAGCAACACTTCTATTGGCTACACATATTTGCAAAGAGTCTGCTATGCAAGAAGCAATAAATAAGTTGCAAACCATAGAAAGTGTAAAAGAGAGACCGGTAATGATCAGAATGGAGAGTTAACATAAGTTGACTCTCCCATTTGCCAAAGATATACTAAAGATTGGCAGTGCTGTAGAATTTTAGTGTTCCAAGTATTTTTTCTTCTATTTTTTTACTATCAAGCAGGCTTTGAAAACGGTTAAAACTATCTTCATCAAAAAGAGTTTTAATGTCATCCATTGTCAATGGGCGTTTTTGAAGTGTAGATAGTATCTCCTCATCACTAAAAGAACCTTTCGCATCTTTTGCTTTATGACGACTAGTTATATGTATTGGTAGTGATGAACTAAATTTTTTAGATATTTCAATAAGTTCTGCATAGCTTAGTGGCTCAATAGGGTAGGCTGGTGGACGATCTACACTCCCTATATCTATGCGATCAGCATCTATATTTGGTAAAACTTGATTAAATGCTTCTATCTCTTTATCTGTTGTATTTATGCCTTTTACCATTAAAATTTCAAGAATCAACTCTTTATTATAGATTGTTCTAAACTCTATTATTCCATCTATTATGGATTGAATAGTGATTGATTTAAGAGGTCTGTCTAGTTTTTTAAAAGCTTCTGGAGTAACACAATCAAGAGAGAGTTTTACTGTATCAAGTTTTGCCAATGTCTTTTGTACTTTTGGATTAGTAATAGTTGAAGAGTTTGTGAGAATCAGCGTTTTGTAGTTGCCTTTAATGGCATCTATTTCATCAATCAACTCATCAAGATATGGGTATAGCGTAGGCTCTCCATTGGCTGTTATAGTTATGACATCTACATCTGGGTACTTTTTTAATGCAGTTTTTAATTCTGAAATAACCATATCTACTGAAGGAGGGTTTTCAATGCTGTTAACTTGTTTTGCAGCAGCTAGTTCGCAGTAGAGGCAGTCATAGTTACACTGTTTCTTTTCAGGACTGAGATCTATTCCCAGTGATTTTCCAAATCGTCTTGAAGGTACTGGTCCAAAAATTGTTTTCATTAATATACTCGCATTTATGTTTTAGTTGGAAAAAGTATCAAAGATTACTTGAAACATACATAAAAAGCTTGAAAAGTTACTTTTTAAAAAACTTTAGTATAAATTCAAATGACATATATTCACTTGCTTTTTTAGAAAATTATTTTATAATTAGGTAAAGTCAAAAAGAGAAAAATCGCTAGAATTACCTATATAAGGCTATTAAAAAATAGAGAGTGAATTTAAATAATCAGGGGGGAGTTTTGAATTATACTGAAGTTGAGAGTGTTTGTACCTACTGTGGTGTTGGGTGCGATATTGTAGCACAGGTAGATGATAATAAAATTCATAAAATAACTGCTGACAAAGATGGTTATGTAAGTCAGGGGAAACTGTGTATCAAGGGTAAATACGGGTTTGACTTTGTTGATTCAAAAGAGCGTATTCGTAAGCCAAGAATTGCCAAACATTTTTTAGAGAAAAATCCACATATTAAAGCCAAAATAGAAGATTCTCTAGAACCATTAGATGAAAACTGGTTTACTACAGATTTGCAAACAGCTGTAAATGCAGCTGCAATGAAGTTGATGGAGATTCGAAAAAGTTATGGAGATGAGAGTTTTTGCGCCATAGGAGGAGCAAGAACAAGTTGTGAAAGTGCATACCTTTTTCAAAAATTTACCAGAGACTCTATGAACTCTCCGCACGTTGACAACTGTGCAAGGGTTTGTCACAGTCCAAGCCTTAAAGGTATGCGTGCTACTATTGGAGAAGGAGCAGCTACAAATCCTTACAATGATATTTACGAAGCTGAGTTTATACTAATTATTGGCTCTAATACTACTGAAGCACATCCAATTGTAGCCAATCGAATTATTGATGTAGCACGTCTTCACGATAATGTTGCTGTTATTGATGTTCGTGAAATTAAAATGATGAAATATGCCAAACATAAAGCAGTAATTCCTCATGAGGCAAATCTTCTTGTTTTAAATATGATGGCATATGTCATTTTAAAAGATGAACTCTATAACAAAAAGTTTGTTGAGAGTCGAACTAAAGGATTTGAAGAGTATAAAGAGAAGATTTTAAATGACCCATATGCCAATCCTGAGTTTTTCAAACAAGTTCCAGGGTATGAGTATTTGGCAACCTTGATCCCAATTATTGCACGAGAGTATGCTCTGAAAAAGTCAATGATATTTTGGGGACTTGGAGTTACAGAGCATATTGATGGAAGTTATGCTGTTATGGCAATTACCCATCTTGCTCTTTTGACAGGCAACATAGGAAAAACAGGTGCTGGGTTAATGCCTCTTCGTGGACAAAACAATGTCCAAGGTGCTTGTGATATGGGGTGTCTGCCCTACTATGAACCTGACTATCAGAAGCCAAAGAAAGTAGGGCTTATGACACCACAGCTTGTGGATGCAATGCTTGAAGGTAAGATCAAAGCACTTCTAAATATGGGAGAAGATATTGCTCATATTCACCCTAACCAAAACAAGATTGACAAAGCACTGAATGAACTAGAGTTTATAATGGTTCAAGAACTCTTTATGACAGAGATTGCAAAGCGTGCAGATATTGTCATAGGTGTTAAGTCAGCTTATGAAAAAGAGGGTGTTTATGTAAATGCAATGCGTCGTTTGCATCTCTCGCAACCAATTGTAAAAAGTGATCTCCCTGATGACTGGGAAGTAATTAAAATGCTTGACAATGCTATGGGTGGCAACTATGACTATAAAACGAGTGAAGATGTCTGGAATGAAGTTAGAGAGGTAGCACACAGAAGATTTAGTGGCGCAAGCTACCTTCGCCTTAAACGCCATAGAAAACGTGGGTTGCAGTGGCCTGTTTATACTGAAGACACTCCTGTTTTACATCTTCTTGACTTCCGTACAGAAGATGGACTGGGTAAGTTTGTCTATCACCAGTATCAATTACGAGGTATGATAGAAGAGTTGATGAATGGTGGTGTAGAGTCAGGTTACTATTTGACAACAGGTCGTACTTTGCCACACTACAATAATGCCGCCCAAACTATTCAAAGTGAAAAACTTAATAATCGTTATGATGAAGATATTTTACTAGTAAGTGAAGTGGATGCAGACCGTTTTCCTAATACTGAGTATGTAATTTTACGCTCTCAATATGGTGAATCTGCACCATTGCGTGTAAAGTTTACAGAAAAGATAAAGCCAAACACTCTTTTTACAACATTCCATCATGCAAAATCTCGTATTAACTATCTTTTTGGTGATGCAAGTGATGAGCTTATTCTTACAGCAGCATTTAAATCTATAAAAGTAGAAGTTCTACCAGCGTGAGTAGAGAAGTTGGCAACCGTGCAGAGAGTTTAGCCTGTAATTGGCTAATAGAGCAAGGTTGCCAAATTTTGGATCGTAATGTTTACTCAAGATTTGGTGAAATAGATATAATTGCCCAAAAAGAGGGTATTTTACACTTTATAGAGGTTAAAAGCGGAACAACTTTTGAACCAATCTACAATATCACCCCTGCAAAAATTGCCAAACTTCTAAGATCAATTCAAGCCTATTTGAAAAAATATAAGTTAGATATACCTTATCAGCTTGATGCACTCATTGTAAAAGGTGATCAGTGTGAGTGGATTGAAAATATTACAATTTAGAAGTTTAAGTAGATTTTAGAAAAAACTCAAAAAGTATAAAGTACACTTTACTTTTATAAGTTTTGAATTGACACAAACTTATCCTACTCTTTATAGAGAGTTTCAAAACTATCTAAAAGCAGGGTGCTATCCTTACTTTCTAACAAGCAAAGATGTAGATAGTACTACAAACAAAAGAAAGATCCCATTATGGTTATTTGGAATGATGAGATAGCAAAATACGACGTTTTAATTTGAGATAACAAAAGATTTTAAAGTTTTACCCGCTATAATCTAAGAACAAAATTTATGAAGGAGATCCTTTATGGGAAAATATGTTGAACTAACAAGCAGTAACTTTGATGAAACAGTTAAAGAGGGTGTAACTCTTGTAGACTTTTGGGCACCTTGGTGTGGACCTTGTCGTATGATTGCTCCTGTTATTGAAGAGTTGGCTGCTGAGTATGAAGGAAAAGCAACAATTGCTAAAGTTAACACTGATGAGGAGCAAGACCTTGCAGTTAAATTTGGTATTCGCTCTATTCCAAGCATTCTTTTCTTCAAAGATGGACAGGTTGTAGATCAAATGGTTGGTGCTGCTTCAAAGCAGGCATTTGCTGAAAAACTTGACTCTTTAATTGGCTAAAATTAACCAATATGCATAAACAGAGGAGAAAATCTCTTTTCTCCTTATCTTATGTATTTGCGTCGTTTTTCGGCGCAGCTATGATTGCAATCGCTTTTGCTTACTTCAATTACAAATATTCCCAGTATAAATTTATCAATTTCAAAGAGACGATACTCTATACTAAGTCCCAGATATTCGTGCCTAAAAAAGAACGCTATATTGTTGTAATATATAGTTCACATATGGGTAGTATAGAGAAAAATTTAGCAAATTTAAAGCAAAAAAATAGTCTACTCGTAATCGATCTGTATCAGCAGCGTAGAGAAAGTACTCCAAATGTAATATATGCAACAGCTGGAACAAATACACTGCTAAAAATTATTCATAGATTTCATATTCGTGAAGTTCCAAGTTACTTCATGATTAAAAAGCAGAATGAAAATGGGCTTTATAAACAAGATAGTCAAATTTATCTTTTAGACTAGAAGGGGAGAAATATGCTGGATTTGGCGATTATAGGAGGCGGTCCTGCTGGTTTGACAGCTGGATTGTATGCAACCCGTGGTGGACTTGAAAATGTTGTAATGTATGAAAAAGGTATGCCAGGAGGAGCCATAACACAAAGTAGTGAAGTTGAGAACTATCCTGGCATTACAGAAGTAGTCACTGGAATGGAATTAATGCAGGATTGGCCTAAGCAGTGTATGCGTTTCGGTCTCAAGCATGAGATGGCAGAAGTTACACGCATAAGTCGTCCTGACGGTTTAATTTTTAAGATAGAACTTAGTGATGGAAAAGTTGAAGAGGCAAAAAGTGTAATTGTTTGTACGGGAAGTACTCCTAGAAGAGCAGGCTTTAAAGGTGAAGATGAGTTTTTTGGTCGTGGAGTGAGTACTTGTGCAACGTGTGACGGCTTTTTTTATAAAGGTAAAGAGGTTGCAGTCATAGGTGGAGGAGATACTGCACTTGAAGAGGCGCTATATTTGGCAAATATCTGCTCAAAAGTATATCTTGTTCATCGCAGAGATGAATTTAGAGCAGCTCCTTCAACAGTAAAGCGTGTAAATGAGAATGAAAAGATTGAATTGGTACTTAATGCCGTTCCTGATGAGGTTTACGGCGATGCTATGGGAGTTAACGGACTTAAAGTAAAGAAAAATAGTGGTGAAACTATTGATTTGCCAGTGCCAGGTGTTTTTGTTTTTGTTGGGAATAATGTTAATAATGGAGTTTTAAAACAAGAGGATGGCTCTTTTTTGTGTGAAATAAATGAGCGGGGTGAAGTAATAGTAGATTTAACTATGAAAACAAGTGAAAAAGGGCTTTTTGCTGCGGGTGATATTCGAGTAATGGCTGCAAAGCAGGTTGTCTGTGCTGCCGGTGATGGTGCTACAGCCGCTATCGGTGCAATAGAGTATGTTGAACATCTTAAACGGGAGAATATATGTTAAAAGTTGGAGTCTATGGAGCCAATGGACGTGTTGGTCAGTTGCTGGTAAAAAATTTGACAGAAGATTCAGAAACACAGGTTGCTGCATTATGTGAAAGAGATAAAATTGATTATCATGCACCTGAAGGTTCATTAGTAACAAATGATGCCAAAATCTTTCTAGATAGTTGTGAAGCTGCAATAGACTTTACAGTACCTGAAGCTACTGAAGCACTTTTAAAAGCAGCGCTAAAGCGACCTAGACCTTTAGTCATAGGAACTACAGGGCTAAATGATGCTCAAAGAGCACTTCTTGAAGAGGCAAGTGAAATTATGCCTATTCTTTACGCAACAAATATGTCAGCTGGAATTGCTCTTTTGAAAAAATTGGTACAAATGACAGCAGAAAAACTTGGTGATTTTGATATTGAGATAGTTGAACAGCATCATAGATATAAAAAAGATGCTCCAAGCGGTACTGCACTTACGCTTGCAGAGTTTGCTGCTAAAGGAAGAGGGCTCGACCTTGAAAAGGTACGTGTCAGTGGTCGTGATGGCATAACAGGTGAGCGTAGCAAAGATGAGATTGGCGTAATGGCAATCCGTGGTGGAGATGTTGTAGGTCGCCATACTGTTGGTTTTTATAATGATGGTGAGTTTATTGAATTAAATCATACTGCTACCAGCAGAGAGACTTTCTCTAAAGGTGCAGTGCGTGCCTGTAAATGGTTGGTAAATCAGCCTGCAGGTCTTTATGATATCAGTGATTGTCTGGGATTGTAATAATGGAAAGAGCATTAAATGAAAAGTGTGCTGTAGTTGGTGTTTTTAATGTTAAAGGTGCGGCTCAGATCGCCTATTTTGGACTTTTTGCACTTCAGCACAGAGGTCAAGAAGCAGCCGGAATTTGTTCTAACAAAGATGGAAAATTTCATCTTATAAAAGATCGTGGGCTTGTTACACGTGTTTTTAGTGAAAAGAAGATTAAAAAATTAAAAGGTGATATGGCAATAGGTCATACAAGGTACTCTACTGCCGGAGATGACTCAATTCTTGATGCCCAACCTGTTTATGCACGTTATGATTTAGGTGAAATAGCCATTGTTCATAACGGTAATCTTACAAATGCAAAAGAGGTTAGAGATCAATTGATCAAACGTGGAGCTATTTTCCAGACATTTATGGATACGGAAAATATGATCCACTTAATAGCTAAAAGTGAAAAAGAGCGTTTACTTGATAGAATTACAGATGCTCTTCATAAAGTTGAGGGGGCTTACTCTTTTGTAATTCAAAGCCGTAATAAAATGTATGCGGTACGTGATAGATTTGGATTTAGACCTTTAAGTCTTGCTAGGCTTGGTGATGGATATATGGTTGCAAGTGAAACTTGTGCTTTTGATCTTGTAGGCGCTGAGTTTATTAGAGATATTCAACCTGGTGAAATGGTTATATTTGAAAAGGGTAAAGCACCAAGGTCTATTCAGGTATTTGAACCAAATCCTCATAAGTGTATTTTTGAGTATATCTATTTTGCTCGTCCTGACAGTGTGGTTTATGGTAAAAATGTTTACTCTTTGCGTAAGAAAATGGGGCAAGAGCTTGCAAAAGAGCTTCCTGTAGAGGCAGATATGGTTGTACCTGTACCAGACAGTGGTGTTGCAGCTGCGCTTGGTTACTCGCAAGAGAGTGGCATTCCATTTGAGCTTGGGATTATGAGAAACCACTATGTAGGTAGAACATTTATTGAACCTACACAGGAGCTTAGAAATTTAAAAGTAAAGATGAAACTAAGCCCAATTCGTGAAGTTATCGAAGGTAAAAAACTTATTGTTATTGATGACTCTATTGTACGAGGTACAACTAGTAAGCAGATAGTATCAATGCTTAAAGAGGCAGGTGCTGCTGAAGTTCATATGCGTATATCTTCTCCTCCTACAACAGATCCTTGCTATTATGGTGTAGATACACCTGAAAAAGAGAAATTAATTAGTGCACGTATGACAACAGAAGAGATTTGCGACTATATTGGGGCTGATTCATTAGCATATATCTCAATTGATGGATTAATGCGTGCTGTAGGTGATGATAAAAACTACTGTAAAGCTTGTTTTGACGGAAATTATGTAGTGTAAGTTGAAAGTTACAAATTAAAAGTTAAAAGTTTTGGAAATGCTTGATTTTTTTGTTATATATACAATACAAAATTTCAAAGCATTTTGTAAAACTTTTAACGATGTAACTTTTAACTAAAAAGGGGGAGTGTGAAAAAAGTATTTACTATTGGACGCTATTTTCGCAAGAAATTTGGCGAAGATGTTTATAAAGTACCTCTTAATATTCAGGGATTTACATGTCCAAATATAGACGGTACTGTCGCTAAAGGAGGGTGTACTTTTTGCTTAAATGAATCATTCAGTCCAAATCTTGCCAAGCCATCAAAAAAATTTTATCTTAATCCTAAAAGCAATGAAAACCCTCTGCTAGAAAAACAGTTAGAGCAGGTACGCATTCAGTATAGTGCTACATCAAAGAGATTAGCAGGAAAGTATGGTGTCAAAAAATTTTTAGCTTATTTTCAATCTTTTACAAACACTTATGCTCCAATAGATACATTAAAAGCACTCTATGAAGAGGCACTAAGACAACCTGGATGTATAGGTCTTAGCATTGGTACTCGAAGTGACAGTGTAACTGATGAGGTTTTAGACTATTTGGTTGAGCTTTCACAAAAGTATGAGATATGGATCGAGTATGGAATCCAATCTATTTATGATGAAACACTTGAAAAAATAAATCGTGGACACGACAGTGAAAATGTAAAGAGATGGATAGAACGCAGTAAATCAAAAGGTCTTAATGTTTGTGGGCATGTTATATTTGGATTGCCTGACGAGAATGAGAAAATGATGCTTGATACAGTCAGAGAATCTATTAAATGGGGAATAGATTCAATCAAAATACACCCTCTTTATGTAGTTAAAAATACAGCTCTTGCAGTTGATTATATCAAGGGAAAATTTGAACCTATAGATGAAGATACGTATATCAAACTACTAGTAGAGTCAATTAAAATGTTGCCTTCAAATATAAGTATACAACGAGTAACAGCTGGAATAGGTGATGATTCTCTATTGGCTCCTGAATGGTGTCGAAATAAGCATAAGCAGATGAAGCATATTAGAGCTGCTTTAAAAGATGAAGGATATATCTATTAAAACTGTCACTTTTATTAGTGACAGTTTAGTTTATATATCAATTTTGATTTTGTAAAATATGGCGGAAACTTCATTCTAACAGTGAAATACCTTATTTCACGTGGTTTTAAATTTTTTGCTACTACAAACTCTTCTAATATTGTATTTTTTCTCTCTTTTTTCTTCTCTTTTGGTTTAAAAAACTCAAGTCCAGATGGAGTAAAAATTTGTCCTTGACCAAGGCTTGATGCACTTACTGGGTTATTGATCATTTTAATTGTTAGTTTGCATTGACCAATTTTAAATTTTCCAACATTAGCAACTTTTCCTTTAAATACAATCTCTTCTGTTCTAAGGAGTCTATGACTTTCGATTGATAAAAGTTTAGCCTTTTTAGTATATTTATCAAGCACAAATATGGTAAAAACCGCTGCTGTAGATGTTACTAAAAAAGATGCAAATACCATAGACCAAAAGACATTACGTCGTTTCTCTTTTTTTGAAAGAAAAACTAATAGAATAAAAAGTCCTATGAAAAATAGTAAAGATAGCCAGTGAAGTATAGTCATATATGTCATGGATAGCACCTTGGTTGAACTGTAAGATTAAAATCTTTTATTTTAAATGAATCGACTATTATTTTAAATTGTTTAGTCTCTTTCTTCTCTAGTGTTGTATTCATATCCCATACAAAAGTATGTAATGGTTTCAAAGTATTTGTTACTTTTTTCATTATATTATTATTAGATGGTTTTGTAAATAAAAGAGCAATATCACATTTTTTAAAAGGAAGACGGCTACTATTTGTTATAGTACCTGTAACTATTACTGAATTACTGTATTTTAATGCTTTAACTTTATTTATAGTTATATCAGCTTTTCTCAAGTAGTTGTCAAGTACCAACTTTGTTCCGACTGGACCAAAAAATAGTAGTAAAATTGAGAGAAATAAAATAAAATACTGTAAGCTATGCCTTTTTATAAAAGCTGCTAAAACAAGCAGTAAAACAGCTAAAAATATGACCCAGCCAATAGCAACTATGTCATATTTTGTTAGTGAATGAAATACATAGAAGAGATAACTTCTAATAAATTCAGCCATCATTTCTGCTGTTTTTCTCTTCTATTCCACTTATTCCAAATCTGCGTGCAAGTTCTTGCTTTATACGATCTGGTGAGATCTCTTTTTTCCCTAAAGCAACTAAAACATGGTAAGTTAAGTCAGCACATTCATAGATGATCTCTTCTTCATTATCATCTTTCACAGCAAAACAGAGTTCACCAGCTTCTTCAACAATCTTTTTGAGCATACTATTCTCTTTACCTTGTAAAAGCTTTGCGGTATAAGATTTCTTTGGATCACTGTTTTTACGTTCTAAAATTGTATGGTAAAGTGTGTCTATAACTCCATAAAGTGCTGTAGTATCTACTTCAGCATCTCCAACTGTTTCACCTTTTTTAATATCTGTAAAGAAACAGCTTTTTCTGCCAGTGTGACAGGCGACACCTTTCTGGTTTACCAGTAAAAGAATAGTGTCACCATCACAGTCAAGCATCATTTGCACGATCTCCTGGGTATGACCGCTGCTTTCACCCTTTTTCCATAACCGCTTTCGGCTTCTTGAATAGTAGTGTGCATATCCAGTATCTTTACTCTTTTCATAAGCTTCTTTATTCATGTAGGCAAGCATAAGTACCTCTTTAGTAGAGGCATCCTGCACAATGGCAGGAATAAGCGGAGTTTTTTCCCAGTCGATAGCTATCATCTTAATTTCCTACTGAAGAGCTTCTCTGCTTATCTTTGCTGTCAAGCCAAATATTTGGCACCGCACCACCAGGTGTTAAGAATATTTTTGCATCTTTGTTTGTTTTAAGTGCTTCGTTAAATTTACCCTGTACTTGGATCTGTTTAAGCACCAATAGCTTTTCAGATAGTGAATCGCTTATAAGTTTGTTAGCTTTAGCTTGTGCTTCAGCCTCTATACGGATTTTATCTGCTTGACCCTGTGCTTCAATCTTTTTAGCTTCAGCAGTACCTCTTGCAAGTGCCGCTTTCTTTTCAGCCTCTTGTTTTGCTCTTAAAACCTCATATTTGACACGTTCAGCTTCCTGTTTTGCAATCTGTACACGCTCGATCTGATCTTTGATTTTTGGAGGTAGAAGAATAGATCTTAGTTGAACAGCAACAAGCTCTACAGGAACAGCTTCTAGCTTATCAATTCCTTTTGCAATTTCTGTTTGAATTTTAATAGCAATCTCATTACGCTTAACCGGTAGCTCCTCAGCTTTAAATTGACCTATGACATTACGTACAACATCGCGTACTACAGGGTTTATGATCTTCTCTTCCCAGTTTAATCCCCACTCTGCAACAGTTTGAGGTGCACGCAAAGGGTTCAACCTATATTGAACAGTTAGCTCAATGGTTACTGGTAAACCTCTAGCATCAAGTACCTCTATAGCAGGTTTAATTAGTACACCGCCACGTCTGTCAAAGTCACCTTCACCGGCAAGTGCTTTGTAGTTTACAATACGAACCTTTGTATCAACTACAATTACATCCTGAATGGCAGGAATAAATAGATGAAACCCCGGTTGTAATGGCTCACTGTTAAACTTACCTGCTGTTTTTAAAATTCCAACTTCACCGGAGTTAATAATAACAAATGGTTTGAAAAATATTAGCAATGCAGCAATAACTATAAGTACATAAATTACTGTTGCCTTTTTGCTAAAATCCTGAATAAACTGTGGAGGTTTTGGTGGTTGTTTGTCACCTCCCCCAACACCTCTGTTTTTATTGAAGTAATCATTCATGTCTGCTGGCATGATCAGTTCCTTTTAGATATATGTCAAATAGTGTTCAAAATCTTTGTTGCGTCCATAGACAACATCAAAATATTCTTTTTGTAAATGTTCCGTAACCGGTCCTCGTTTTCCTTCACCAATAATTCGTGCGTCAACTTCACGAACAGGAGTAACTTCTGCCGCCGTTCCAGTAAAGAATGCTTCATCAGCAATATAGACTTCATCTCGTGTAATGCGTCTATGTTCTACAGTGTATCCAAGTTTTTGTGCCAACTCAATGACAGTTGCTTGAGTGATTGACTCAAGAGAGTTGTCATTTGGTGGAGTGATTATTTTACCATCACGTACTATAAAGAAACACTCACCACTTCCTTCAGCAATAAACCCTTCATCGTCTAAAAGTAAAGCCTCTTCATACCCTGATTCTAAAGCTTCAAACTTAGCCATTTGGCTGTTTAGATAGTTTGCTACAGCTTTAGCCTTACCCATAGTTGATTTTACAGAGTTTCTTGCAAATGAAGAGATTTTAACTCGAATTCCGTTTTCTAATCCATCATCACCAAGATAGCTACCCCACTCCCATGCTGCTATAGCTACCTCTACAGGCGCTTTTACATGGTACAAGCCCATAATACCATAGCCAAGATATATTAAAGGACGTATATAAACATTACTTTCAAAACTATTTTTTTGTAAAAGCTCTATCTGTGCATTTTCTAACTCTTCAAGAGTATAAGGAGATTTGATCATTGTAATCTTTGCAGAGTTTAAGAGACGTTTAGTGTGATCACGTAAACGAAAAATCGCTAAACCTTTGTCAGTTTTGTATGCACGTGTTCCTTCAAATACGCCGTTACCGTAGTGCAGTGTGTGTGTAAGGACATGGACATTTGCCTCATCCCATGGAATTAATTTGCCGTTCATCCAGATGGTATCAGCTTTTTTCATTATTTTTGCTCCAAGATATATGTATTTAATTTAAAAGTTGTTGATTTTATCTTATAATAAATTAAAAGCAGATATAGGAGAAAATAAAGTATGATAGAAGCAAAAGTTTTTATGGGTTCAAAAGAGATTGAAAAGCTTGAAACTGGTGAAAGAAGATCACCTTATAGTGGAGATGTGGTTTCTACTTTTCCTATATGTAGTGCAGAAGATGCAAAGAAGGCTCTAAATGTAGCAAAAGATGCATTTGAAAATAGTAAAAAATCACCTCTTTCACAAAGAATAGCTTGGCTTAGAGATGTTGCAAAGCGATTGAAAGAGCAAAAAGAGTTGTTTGCTAAAACAATTACAGATGAGATAGGTAAACCGTTAATGTTTAGTCGTGTAGAGGTTGATAGATGTGTAGAGACAATTGAGTTGACTGCTGATGCATTAACACATTTAAGAGGTGAAACAATTCCAACAGATGCAACTTTCAGTGGAAAAAAATCTACTGCCTTTTGGCGACGTGTTCCAGCAGGTGTAGTAGTAGCTATTACCCCTTTTAACTTTCCTCTAAATCTAGCGGCTCACAAATTGGCACCGGCTTTGGGTGCAGGGTGTAGTGTTGTTCTTAAGCCAACTCCTGAAGCTCCGGCAGTCGGATACCTCTTTGCCAAGCTTTTCATAGAGAGTGAGTATGCAGTAGAGAATGCTTTGAGTGTTGTTTATGGTGATGCTGAAGTAGGGAGTGCGCTTGTAACCAGTGATATTCCTCGTGCCATCAGCTTCACAGGAAGCGTACCTGTAGGTAACATCATCACTAAAAGTGCAGGTATCAAAAAGGTTAGTCTTGAACTTGGAGGAAATGCAGCAACATTTGTTGAAAAGAGTGCTGACATCTCTCATGCTGCTGCACGTTGTGCTTTTGGAGCGTTTGTTAACTCTGGTCAAGTTTGTATCTCTTTACAGCGTATCTATGTTGATGCAGATATTTATGACGAATTTGCAGAAGCAATCGCTAAAGAGACTAAAAAGCTTAAAGTTGGAAGCCCATATGATGACGATACATTTATGGGACCACTCATTAATGAAGAGGCTAAAGATCGTGCTATGAGTTGGGTTGAGAGTGCTAAAAAAGAGGGTGCAAGAGCCATTGCCGGAGGTGAACTAGTAGATGGAATTTTTGCTCCTACAGTAATGGCTGATGTACGTGATGATATGCAGATCGTTTGTGAAGAGGTATTTGCTCCAATTGTAAGCCTTGTAAAAGTGGAGAGTTTTGATGAAGCAGTTAAAAAGATGAATGACTCTCCATATGGATTGCAATTCTCTATCTTTACAAATGATCTAAAAATTATGCAACAAGCACTTGATCAATTTGAGTGTGGTGGAATTGTTGTTAATGATGTTCCAACTGTAAGATTTGACATTCAGCCATATGGCGGTATGAAACTAAGCGGAGTAGGAAGAGAAGGACCTGAGTTTGCACTAGAAGAGTTCACAGAAATTCAGTCAGTGGTGATTTTTTAAGAGTTGAGAAGAGAGATGAAACAAAATAAGAAAGTTGCTGTAAGTGCTTGTCTTGCAGGGCATAATTGCCGTTATAATGCAGAGCTTAAAGGTAATCCTGAAGTAATGCAAAAGTTAAAAGAGGAGGATTGTGAAATCATCCTCTTCTGCCCTGAAGACACCTGTTTTGGTACTCCTCGTGAAGCAATGGATTTAACTCAAACAGATGAAGGCATAAAAGCTTTAACCAAATTTTCAAAAGAGGATAGAACTGAACCTATTGCTGATTATGCTATAAACTTTTTTAATCAAAATCCAGATATTGATCTATTCATAGGAAAAGCCAGAAGTCCAAGTTGCGGTGTCTGCACCGCACGGGTTTATGATGAAGAGGGAAATCTGCTAAGTGATAAAGAGGCAGGCATAATGGCTGCCGAAGCAAAAGCACAAGGACTAAAAACTATAGATGATGAAAAATATATTGATATAAAGTGAAATTTAACAACTATCCTGTAGAATAAACAAAAATTAGTGCAGGATAGTTAATGCTACACATAACAGCACGTACTTCAACTAAAAACCTCCTGATCCAAAAAAGTATGTCAAAACTTTTTCAATCTTTCCTCTATTCTCATCTGCCTGAAAAAGAGCATCAAGGGTATGAATCTTCTACGGGAAAACTTTTTAAATCAGTTAACTTTCGAATTTTCTATTTTGATGATCGTTTTGAGATAGATTTTACTGCACTCGATAAGTCGTATGAACAGATGATTGCCATCGAGATTTTAAAAAATGGGTTAAAGTTGGGTGAGATCTATTTTGCTGAAACTACTGTTGGGTTTGTTGATCGTCAACTAGGTGAAGATGTGACAAAGATGGTAGTGCGTGGAGATGTTTGTGCTGCGATAAAAAACCGTGTAACGGGTAAGAAGATATTTCTTGAACCAGGTGATAGTCGTCATACAGAGATTATTACCAACCACACATTGCAAAAGTTTGAAGCACTGTTAGGAAAGCCCTACACAAAAGAGCTTCTCATAGAGCCACTTTGGCAGAGTTTGAAACCTCGAACCTTTTGGTATGAAAAGACCCCTTACATCGCATGGTTTGCCAAATATAAGATTCAAGCCGATTCACAAATGCTGAATTTACTGCTTGATACGGGGCTTGGTGGAGATAGTATGAAAAACTTGGGGTTTTTGGAAGTGGTGAAGTGAGTTTAGATAGTGTATCTATACTCTGGACAGCATCACCATTGATGGTGAGAGGCAATCCCTACTTTACTTCGGGTGAATCCAGAGCCTATTTGTATGTTATTATAGCAAGTTTTTTTTAAAAGGCAAAAAGTAAAATGGAAAGTTTCGAAAAAATTATTAATTTAATTGCAAAACCTCGATTAGAGCGTTATTGTCCTTCTACCAATACTGCGTTTACTCTTGAATGTTTAAGTAGGTACATTTTAAATATTAAACGGGCTGAGACTTTTTATTTTGCATTGCATATGCTTGAAGTCTCTTTACGAAATGCCATATATAATAGCTTTCAAAAACATTTTGAAATACCTTTTTTCTATCTTCATGAAGTTGATTCACGACAACACTATTATAAAAGAAAAGAGTTTCATTCTCGTGAATGTTGGAAAATGATTTGTGGTGCAAAACATCATTTAGAAAAAAGAGGTGAAAGTACACATGATGGTAAATTAATTGCAGAGTTGAATTTTGGATTTTGGACAAAACTTTTTTTAGATAATCATCGTAAATATACAGAAATGTGGCGAGTAATTTTTGATGATGTATTTCCTAATAAACAATATAGTGGTGGTATAGATCAAGTTAAAAATAAAGTTGGTTTACAAATTGATGAAATTCGGAAAATAAGAAATCGTATTTTTCATTATGAACCTATTTTAGACTTTGACATAAATTTAATACATCAAAAAATTTTTGAAATTGTTCAATGGATAGATATAGATCTTTATCGCCTTTTAGAAACTTTTAATAGCTATAAAGAGTTTTCTTTAAGTGAAAGAGAGATTATAGATATTTTAACGAGACTTTATGGAAGGGAAAAATGATGAGGCAAAGGCTTTTGGAGGTTTGTGATGGCTGATTTGGTAAAGATTTTTTATGAAGTAGGGAAAGCCTATAAAGATGAAATATATGACAACTACAATCAAATACATTCCAAAAATATTGAGAAGATTATAACAGTTGATATAGCTAATAGTGATTATCAACCTATAGTTTATGACCGTGATGTGATGGTTCATCGTTTTTTCCTTCGTGTGACATCATCAAATGGTGGCAACTTATACCCTTTTCTTTTTTTGAGTGATAAGGTAATTGATGGTGTAAAGAAAGCATTTAAAAATATGGGGAAATATCTTGATAAAGATAATAAAAAAAGAGTCAAAGAGATTGAAGAGAAGATTGATTATAAAAAATTAGAGGAGAATATAAGTTCTTATATTGGAGAGAAGAATATCTATTTAGGATTGCTTTATGAAGATAAAACATTTAATGAATATTTTCCAGTTATAGTTGATAACTATATTCAAAATGTTTGCAAGGGCGATGTTGAACTGAAAGCAAACTGTTATATCGATGGTGAGGCAGTTATTGGGTTTGATGCAGGTCTTAATTTTTGTAGTGTAAATGAACTTCCAACTGCATTACGCAAAGTTACAAAATATCGTCTATTACCTCTTAGTAAAGAAGCTGCTTGTTTGGTAAAACAGGGGTTTCAAAAGGTTTTTGAAGAACAGATTTTCCGTTTCTATCTCTTTGGACACTCTTACTATTTATTACCAACACTTTTTATAGAAAATAAGCGAGCCTTTTTTGAGAAGCTTGAAGAGAGTGCAAAAGATTTTGATCAAACAATCAAAGAGAAATATACATTGGAGCGTCGTCTTGAACGTCTTGTGAAGTCACTTGACGGTGAGAAGATGTCTCAAAAGGTACTCTTTAGTTTTTTGTTTGCAGATAAAAATAATAATGCTATCGATCTTTATCAGATGATTGAAGATGTAGCACCTTCAAGAATTACTACGGCAAGAGCTTTGATGAAAGATTACTACATAGAGTCTGCAAACTATAGTCGATTTACCAAAAAAGCAGATTACAAAGAGGATGATGTCTATATACGGGATTATATAGATGATTCGTTGTTCTTGGCAAAACTAATTTTTGGTAAAGAGAGTATTCCTCACTCATCAAAACTTGAATCGATGATAGCAAAGAAGATTCTTTTCGGATTTAATGGACTAAATTGTGAAAAACGAGAGTTCTCCAAAGTGCTTGGAGGATATTTTAAAGATGATACCAACTTTGAAAAACATCAAAGATTTATCAATTTTCTTGAATCGCTTGGTGTATTGGCATTTGGTGGAAAAAACTTGATTGATATGGAGGTTATGATGGAAGATGTTGGGCAGTTTTCAGAGATAGCAGAGCAGAAGTTTGCAGAGGTTGAGTTGCTTAAAAAGCTTAAAGCCAGAGAGTTTTATGCATTGGGAGCATTGGCACAGTTTGTAATGAATTGGCAGTATGCAAATGGTAGTGATGCGTTGGCAAAATATCTTGATGGTATCGGTTCGATTACAATGCAAAATGTCGATCGAGTCTTTAGAAAGGTTTATGAGGCATCACGAAAGTATGGTATGGGTGGAAAGGATTATGATGATCTTATGAATCTTTATGTCAAGGCTAAAGAGGCTGTAAAAAAAGAGGATGTGATTTCGATTGATCAAGCCAATATCGCTTTTGTGATGGGAAGCATTGATTTTAAAAACTATAAAGATAGCAAAAAAGAAGAAGGAGAAGAAAAATGAGTTATGCAAAGCAGTCGGAGATACTTTTTCTTTGGGATGGTGAGAGTTGGAATCCAAACGGTGATATGCTAAATGCCAATGCACCCCGTTATGATGAGATCAGTCGTAAAGCACTTGTGAGCGATGTACGCATTAAGCGAACGATTCGAGACTTTTTAGAGAGTCGTGGAGAAGAGATTTTTGTAAAAGAAGAGCCTTATAAAGATGGTTTAGCAGATGGCAAACGTCGTGTTAAAAGTGTTGTTGGTGATGCAAAAGATGTAGAGAAGGCTATTTTAGAGAAGTGTATTGATGTGCGTGCTTTTGGTGGTGTTTTCCCTGTTGAAAAGCAGACCAATAGTTTGACAGGTCCTATCCAATTTAAAATGAGTAAGTCTATTAATGAGACTGAAATTGTTTATGTTAAGGGTACGGGTGCTTTTGCAAGTAAAGAGGGAAAAGAGAATAAAACATTTCGGGAAGAGTATATTTTACCCTATGCAGTTTTTGCAACTTATGGTGTGATTAATGCTTTAAACAGTGAAAAAACCAACTTAAGTGAAGAGGATGTGAAAAAGATTCTTGAGGGGCTTTGGCTTGGAACTAAGAATCTAATTTCTCGTAGTAAATTTGGGCAGATGCCAAGATTCCTTTTTCGTATTATCTATAAAGAGCCAGGAACCTATATTGGTGGGCTTGATAATCTTATTAAATTGAAGAGTTCAAAAGTTGCCGAACTTGAAATTCGTTCTACTAACGATTATAGTATCGATCTTAGTGAAATTGTTAAACTAACTGAAACGTATGCTGATAAGATTGCGTCGATTGAGTATGTTTGTGATGACTATATTGATATAACACCGCTTCCTGAAAATTGGGAGCGTAAATCGTTTGGTATTTAACAATGATTATAGGCTTTCAGATTCGGGCTGATTACGGTCACTTTAGCCATCCAGCCACGATCTATAGCTCATTAACCTATCCTGTTCCGCCTAAAACCACAGTGATGGGAATGCTTGGTGCAATTGCAGGTGTAGAGGACTATTTAGCTCTTAATGCAATGCGTTATGCTGTGATTGTAGAGCGTTTGGATGGTAAACGACAATTCTGCTTTAATGGTATTAAAGAGGCTCTCTCTCAACTTAACCCAGCAAAGGGTAGTGGTTTTACAAAGGGGAGAAAACAGTTTTATCGTGAGCTTTTGGTAAACCCCCATTACCGAATCTATTGTGATTTGAGTGATGTTGCACAAGATTTTAAAGAGCGGTTGGTTGAAATTTTAAAAAGCGAACGTTCACTCTATCCACTCTATATGGGGATTAACTTCTGTTTGGCGGAGTACCACTTTTTAGGATTGTTTGAAGCGATGAAGGGAAAGAGAGAAGAGGTTTGGATCGACTCTATGATTCCTTTGTCGTATGATTTTGAGATAGAGCCTAATAAGCAATATACTGATGTACGTATGGCTTGTACCATTGCAGAAGGTCGGATTTTTGGTGATTTTAGAGACTTTTTAGTTGAGACAAGTGGGCAATCTATCCTTTGTAAAAATGCTGATTTTGATGAGATAGATGGCAGGAAGATTGTATGGAGCTAGCTTACCTTTCACATCCTAAGAAACGGTTGGTTGATCATATTGAGCGTATTGTTGCATTTGATACAGATGAACTGTTTAAAACCTCTGCAAAGTTTCACGATCTTGGCAAAGTGTGTGATAAATTTCAGCGTTATATTAAAAAAGAGATCGCCAGCTCTGATCCACACTCTGCCGTCTCTGCTATCGCCTTTTTAATTAATCGATATGATGAGTTTGATTCCAAAAGCAAACTCTTTATCTTTAATGCAATCCGTTCACATCACGGTTCACTTGCATCAAAAAAGTATTTAATTGGTATGCTTTTAGATGATGACTCAAGGGAGCTTCGATTGTGTCAAGAACAGTTAAAAGAGATACTCAATAAGCGTGATGTGTGTAGTTATTTTGAGATAGATTCTGATGATATGGAGATTGCCCTTGAGTTTGGTTTTGAGATTGAAGATTTACGTTTTGATATGGATGACTATATTACGCAAAAACTTCTCTATTCTAAATTGATCTTTGCTGATAAGTATGAGGCAATTACTTCACATACTTTTATCCCAAACGATTTTAACTATCCACTTACATCACTGCATACTTATAAAAAAGATCGATTACGCTTTGATTCTGACCGTACAGAAATTGCACAAACTATTTTAGAAAATTATCAAAAAAACCCTAATAGTCATCTCTATACTCTTACGGCTCCAACAGGTATTGGTAAAACGCTTATTTCACTTGAGTTAGCACTAAAAATTGCCGAGAAAAAAGGTAAAAATAGAGTTATCTATACCATTCCATTTACAAGTATTATTGATCAGACTGCCACCATATTTGATCGCATTTTCCCCAATCAAATTACAAAACACCACCATAAAGTTGATTTTAAAGAGGATGGTGAGAACCATTATGACTATGATCGTATAAAGTATTTGGTTGAGAGTTGGAGCCACTCTTTTATTGTAAGTACCTTTTACCAGCTTTTTTTTGCCATCTTTAGTGAGAATAATAGTGATAATGTAAAACTTCAAAGTCTTCGTAATAGTGTCATTGTGCTTGATGAAGTACAGGCAATTCCTTTTGAGTTGTGGAAGGTTTTGCAACCATTGTTTGACACATTGGCAAAAAAGCTTGATGCAGTCTTTATCTTAATGAGTGCAACCATGCCAATTGTAACTAATCGTGCTATTGAATTAGCACCTAAAGAGCAAATTTTTCAAAATAAAAATCGTTATCGAATCGGTTATTTAAGACTTGAAGCTGAAAATGAAGATGAGCGTTTACAAGTGCTTAGTCAGCAAATACTCAAGATGGCTAAAAGTGGTGATGGCTCTTCTTCTATTTTATGTGTTGTTAATACAATTAAAAACTCAAAACTACTCTACCATCTACTTGCTAACGTATTAGACAAAACTACTCTTTATGTACTAAATTCATATATGCTTCCAAAAGATCGAGAAGCGACGATTGACGCATTACGTGAGCCAAATAGTAACCGTGTCAAAGGGAAAATCCTTATTTCAACACAGGTGATTGAAGCCGGAGTTGATTTAGATTTTGATATAGGTTTAAGAGAGTTGTCACCTTTAAGCTCTATTGTCCAAACAGCAGGAAGGGTGAATCGTGAAGGCAAGCGAGAGCAAGCAGAGGTGCTTGTCTTTGATACATTGGGATTTCAAATTTATGATTCTGTCTTAATGAATGCTACCGAACACTATCTCAAAGAGACACTTGAGCGTAAAGAGAGCATTGAAGAGGCAAATATCTTAACGTATGTTGAGAACTTTTTTAAAACACTCGATATTCGTTTAAGTGATCGTAAAGAGATTCTAAAGGCTATAGAGAATTTTGATTTTCATAAAATTGGTCAGGCAGTAAGAGAGATTTTTAGAACAGAATCTGACTATACCGTCTCTATTGCACTTGGTATTGATTTAAAAGATGAAGAGTCAAAATATTTTGAAAAGTCGCAAACACTTAATCAGTGGGAGTTAAAGAGCTATAAAGAGCGACGTTTTAAGGCATTTGCTTCATCGATTATCAATATTAAACGTAAAGATTTGGAAATGTTGGGTATGAATGTTCAAAAAAGCGATATTTTCGGTCTCTATTATGTTGATTATTTGGATGGTATTTATGACTCTAAAACAGGTTTTCTTATTGCTGAAGAGCAAGAGAGTTTATCGGCATTTGATTAAGTTTAAAAGTGTTTAGAATGTCTAATATAACCTTCACCCCCGAACTCATCTCTGGTACAACTGTCCACTACTATGTTACCTGCAAGCGTGAAGCGTGGCTCTATGCACATAAAGTTTCAGCAGATCAATCTGATGAGAATATTTTGATGGGAAAAGCATTAGCCGAGATTAAAGAGAAAGATTTGCATCAATTTCCATTTTCTAATCTCAAGTTTGACAAAATTGGTAAAGAACGGGGGCATTATCTGGTAACGGAGTATAAAAAGAGCTTTAAAAACCCCGAAGGGGCAAAGATGCAACTCCTTTTTTATATGTACCTACTCAAAAAAAATTTAAAGCTCAAAGAGATTAATGGCAAGGTCATAAGTGGTAAAAAGGTGATCTATGTAGAGGGTAGTGAAGAGAATATGCAGATGATGGAAAAATTGCTTGAAGAGATTGCCACGTTTGTATCAAACCCCCTACCACCAAAGCCAAAGAAAATTCCATTTTGTAAAAAGTGTGGATATAGAGACTACTGTTTTTAAAGGTTAGTAATGTATGTTATCCTATTTTATGATATTGCCGATCGCTCACTCAAAGAGAAAGATAACTCCCGTCGTATTCGCAAAGCGGTGGAGAAATACTTGCCAAGGGTGCAATACTCTGTATTTGAAGGGGAGATTCGCCTAAGCGATCTAAAAAAACTCAAGGCAACCTTGAAAAAAGAGGTAGAGCAAGAGCTTGATTCAATCATTATCTATGAGTTCGATAAACCAAGCTATTCACGCAGGGAAGTGATAGGAATTGACAAAAATGAATCTCTCTTTAGTTAGGAATTGATATGCAAAAAAGTGACCGTACCCATTTTATTATCTCACCAGGAAAGCTTAGACGTAAAGATAACAACATATATTTTGACCGCTATGATGAAGATGGTGAAGTGGTTCAAACAAAGATTCTACCGATCAATGCAATAGATGAAATTTATCTACTTGCACGGGTTGAGGTAGATAGTTATACCATTGCATTTTTAGCCGATAACAACATTCTTCTTTATCTCTTTAGCCCTTATCAGAGTTTTAGAGGAAACTTTTACCCTAATACTCCAAATAGTGTGAATAAGAGCGGTTTTGTGCTACTTCAACAGGTACGGGCATTTGATGATCCAAAACAGAGACTCTATATTGCCAAAGCAGTGACCGAAGGGCAGATTCGCAATGGTGCTTACAACTGTAATCGAAGAGATGTAGTATTTGATGAAGCACCCTATATGGAAGCACTTGAAAAAGCTAAATCAATTTCTGAAGTGATGGCAGTCGAAGGGAGTTTTAAAAAGTCGTACTATCAAGCGTGGAATAAGATTATCAAAAATCAGCGTAGCTTTAAGTTTACTACACGTAGTAAACGTCCGCCAGCAGATAAAATTAATGCTATGATCTCATACATCAATACCCGAATCTATAATGTTGTTTTGAGTGAGATTTATAAAACCGAACTTGACCCACGTATTGGCTTTTTGCACGAACCCAACTATCGTGCGTTAAGTTTGCATCTAGACATAGCAGAGATTTTTAAGCCAGTAATTGGAGATAATCTAATTTTTACTCTCTTAAATCGTGAACAGATTACAGCAAAAACATTTAAAACAGATGCCAAACGCATACGTTTTACTAATGAAGCCATTCAAACAATTGAAATAGAGATGATCAAAAAACTGACTGATCAGATCAAAATTGGAGAACAAAGACTCACTTGGCGACAGGTAATAAGACGAGAAATTAATCATCTTAAACGGTGTATTTGTGAATACGACAGTTACCAACCATTCATTCAAAGCGAACCTAAATAAAGCTATATTTAAGAAATAAAGATTGCCGATATATCGGGGTTTCATATAGTAGAAAGTTTTGAAATCAAGTGACTTTAAGGTATAATCTTATAATCAAATAGTTCTGAAATGCCTAAAAATAGGTAATAGATTGCTATTTGAAGTATCCCTATGGGATTTGAAACGCTGGTTTTTGCGGTCTGTAGGCTATGACATCTACTATTTGAAGTATCCCTATGGGATTTGAAACGAGATAGATACTTTGATACAAATATTCGCTTCAGTATTTGAAGTATCCCTATGGGATTTGAAACGCTCTATAAATGAGTGCAGATCGTGTCCCATCTCTATTTGAAGTATCCCTATGGGATTTGAAACGTTTTTGCAACTCTTCAGGAGTCATTTTGGACTTGATTTGAAGTATCCCTATGGGATTTGAAACTCATAATATGTTTGATCATCTATAGTGTCAGCAAATTTGAAGTATCCCTATGGGATTTGAAACTGAGACAGATACTTTGCTGCATAGACAGTTAATTGAATTTGAAGTATCCCTATGGGATTTGAAACGGTAGCAAGGGCGATGTCGTGAAGTCACTTGGCTCAATATTTGAAGTATCCCTATGGGATTTGAAACCACGCGAAGAGAAAAAGGAGCGGGAAGAGCTTGTTATTTGAAGTATCCCTATGGGATTTGAAACCAGAACTTGGAGAGGCGTGAAGTTTGTCAGAAAAATTTGAAGTATCCCTATGGGATTTGAAACTTAACGCACCGCACTTTCGAGACCTTGTAGTTCAATTTGAAGTATCCCTATGGGATTTGAAACTGTAGCTGAATGTATCTCTGTAGGAAAACGACTAAATTTGAAGTATCCCTATGGGATTTGAAACATACACAAAATGAGCAGTTTGTTGATACTGCTGAAAAGAATTTGAAGTATCCCTATGGGATTTGAAACTTACATCACCAAACCAACTCATAGTTTATCCTCCTATAATACATTTATAACTTCTCATCACTCAAAAGAGGATGAAAAAGTTATAAAAGTTGTGTTAGCATAAAGACAGTTGTGTTAGCTGCTTTTTGCAATTCACAGTCAATGGCACAAATTAAAGATCTGTTTGTCCTTGTCAGAAGATGACCCAACAAAGCCTATCTAATTTGGGCTAGCTAACTCACCTATGAAACGCTATTGGAGAGCTTATGTTCTACCGTTCTATAGAGTTAGGAGGCTGTGAGCACAACCCAAATATCAAGCAATCAAGAAGGAGTTATGTT
>NZ_FOXB01000028.1 GCF_900115615.1 Hydrogenimonas thermophila
ACATTTGGTACTTTTACAGCTGGATTGATGGTTGGAGTTTTGATATTTGGTGCTATGGTTGGGATGTTGAATTTGGGGGTTTGTGTTGCTACTGGTTGAGCCGTTGCAAGTGTTGCACCTACTGTAGCAACTGTAGCTACCTTTTTAGCAGTTTGTCCTATCTTTTGAAGTGGTTTTTTCTCTTCATCGTCACCAAACCATCCGCTAAACCAACCACTCTTTTTCTCTATTTCTTTATCATTTTTTTTCTTATTATCACTCTTATTGTCGCTCTCATTGTCTCCAAAACCAAAAAAACTCTTTATGCCTCCAACCATTTTTCTAAACCAAGCAAATTTGCTTTCTAACCAATCAAAAGCCTTTCCCCAAGCTTTTACAATTAGCCCAAGCGGAGAATAACTAAAGACTTTTTTTATGAACTCCCAAGCTTTATGGATTCCATTTCTGAACCAATCAAATTTATTATATGCGTAAACAACACCAGCGACTAATGCAGCAAAGCCAGTAATTAGAAGTCCTATAGGATTTGCATTCATAGCGATGTTCAAGAGCCACTGTTTGGCTGCTGCAAATGCATTTGCTATACCAAATCCTCTTATGAATGAGCTGATAGTTCCAAAAACTGCCAACGCTCTTGCGCGTATATTTAACCCACCAAGAGCAGTGCTAAAAAAGGCGGTTGTTGCAGCAGCTACTTTTTGAGCTCCTGAAGTCAGCATTGTAGCTATGTAGTGTCTATTTTCCCAGAAACTTGCAATTTTTAGAAGCCCAGTTTTAATACCAAGCATTCCATTCACTGTGCTGAGTCCAGCCATCATAGCACTTAGTGCTATGCCAACACTCCCAGCTACAAAAGCAAAAGCCCCAAGCCCTGCTACAGCGTAAAAAATGTATTTGACAAAAGAGTTACTGTTTGCTATTCCATCAAGCCACTTCACCAGCTGCCCGATCTTTTCACTTGCAAAATTTACCGCAGGAGCTAAAAATTTACCAAATGTAGCAGAAAGATTAAAGATCCTCTGTTGTAGTATCTCAAACTCTTTTCCTCTGTTTCTAGCCTTAGCCATCGCTTCTGTATCAGCTAATTTTGCACTGTTTAGATCTTTTTGTGCAGCTTTGAGTTTGTCTGTCTTGTTAATTAACGCTGAAATGATCTTTACCGCCTCTTCAGAACCAAAAGCTTTTTTAAGCTCTGCCATCTCATTCGCGTCAAATTCACCATATTTTGATTTTAGTTTTTCAAGTATTTTTGTCATAGGCAAGAGCTTACCTTCAGCGTCTGTAAAAGTAAGTCCAAGCTTTTTTTGCGCTCCTACCGCACCAGCTAGAAAAGCTCTATATCCTGTCCCAGCTTCAGCAGCAGAACTAAATGCATCTTTAGCTACTCCGACAATTGCAAGCTCTTCACTCAAGCTAACACCCATCGCTTTCGCAGTTGCACCTATGTTACTAAGTCCTTGCACAAGATCCGATCCATCCGTTCGAAAAGCTTGTACCGCTTTACCGATACTAGCACTAAACCTTTTCCCAAAATCTATGTCAGTCTCATTCGCACTCTTAAATATTCCATACCCAAGTGCAAAAAGTTTTGTCATCTCTTCTGTGCTACTCTTTGTGGCACTTGCGGTTATTGCGGCAAACTTTGTGAACTGTGCCACACCTTCAGCACTCAAAGAAGAGATACCGGACTTAATATCATAGCTTGCTTTAATGAACTCAGGCGCAGTAACTCCAGCAAATTGATTACTCATCTCTTTCGCGGCTTTTGTGATCTTTGCAATACCACTTTCATCAATACCAAGGCTTGCAATATCACCTTGAGCCTTTTCGATCTCTTTGTAAGCATTTATCATTGGAGAAAAAGCAGAAGTAACAACTCTTCCTAAAGCATAAAATTTTGTAGAAACTATAGCCACTTTTGAAGCAGTCTCTCTTAACTTATTATTAAGAGCCTTTGAAGCTACCTCTGCTTTCTTAAGTCCATCTTCAAGTGAAAGCTTTTTATCTGAGAGTTTTTCAACTAAGTTATCTGTTCTTTTAAGTTCATCTGAGAGTCTTTTACTCTCATCTTCAGCTCTTTGAAGCTCTTTATCTAAACTAATCTTTTTATTATTTAGTCCGTCTATCTCTTTATCGATATTCTCTATCTCTTTTTCAAACTCTTTTGCACCAATTTTGCCACTATCGAAAGCTTTTTTTAGATCTATTTTCTTTCTGTTTAAAAGATTTAACTCGTTTTCAATATCTCTTAAAGCCTTTTTAGTGCTTACTATTGCTTTGTCATTCAATTCAATCTTTGATTTAATTTTAAAATGCAAAGAGTTTAAAGAGGCGATCTTTTTTTCAAGCTTATTTATCTCATTAAATGAAGTTGTTGCATCAATACCTTTTATGCTTTTAGAGAGATTTCCAAAACCCTCACTCATCTGTGCCAAGGGCTTTGAGACTCTATCTATCGCACTTAAAACAATCCCAAGAGTCATAAGTTTTTCCATCTTAAGCCTTTATGATATAATCAAACTATGAAATTCATACTTTTATCTTTTTTTGCAATGCTGCTTACAACCATTGTTGGCATCAATACAAATATAGAGCAAACACTTCTTAATTTTGTGCTGCTCTCAATTTTTTTTCTTGTTCTTCTTCTAAAGCTAAAAGCTTTTGCAAGTAAACTTTTATCTTTGATACTCTCATTTGCAAAATCTCACTATAAGAAAATTTGTGTTTCATCAAAAAGATAACAACATCCTCAAACGGAGCCAAAAAAGCCCCGTCTAAAACAAAAAAGTCATCATCTCATTCATAACTGCCATATAATTTTTAGCTTTAAACTTTCTAAAATCATCAGGCGATATCGGATGAGAAGTTACAAGGTTGCTCGCCATTTGGGTTAGAGCTTTACCGATTGATTTTTTATCACCACCAGAAAACTCGCCCATTATTTCTTCTAAGTCAGCTCCTATAGGCTCACGAAATTCAAGCTCTTTGATCTCTTTGCCATCAATCTTTTCTGCTATAACCAATTTTACTTTCATGCATCACCTCCTATAAAATAGCGTTTCTAGTCTCTTCAAGTATGTCACTGCCGTTTAGCCTACAAATGTAGTTCTCCATATCAACAAAGACCACCTCTTTACCATCTATCTCTTTAGTATATTGCATAGGATAGATTTTAAGAGTATATTTCTTTTCACTCGCATACTTGCTCTCACTTGGCTCCAGGTCAAAGCTACCTACTATGGTATGCACTAGTGTTGTATCTTTTGAACTTTCGGTTACTCTCTCTTTAAAGACAAACTTCGCTTTATGTAGCTTTGCCATTGCAGAGTAGTAAACATCGTTTACACTTCTTACAATCGCTTCAGCCTCTAGCTTGTCAAGCACTCCGCTATCGACCACTGCACTGTTTGGACTATCTATCTTTTTAGTCTTTACAACAGGCTCTTTGAAACTATCACAAAGCCCTAAAAAGCCAACACCCTCAACAAAAACATTTATCTCTTTTACGTTTGCATGTAGTGCCATCTACTCTCCTTTATCCATTTATGATTTTATAGACCACATCGCTATAGATGTCCACACGATTAAACTCTACCGCTATCTTTACAGGTTTAGGATTCTCTTGAGCCAAAACCTTAAAATAGAACTCCCCGTTAGTGATCGCGGTTGGAGTAGTTAGATCAGTATCAAGCTCTATCATCCCGCCTATTAGCACCTCTTTACCTATCATATCTGCTACAAATGCTCGGATGGTATCTTTTGCCTCTTTTACGGCTTTTACCCCTCTGTCGCTATCGATAAAAGGAAAGATAGCAGGTAGCACTGCAAAGGTAAGCTTGTCAAAGATTCGAACCCTTGTAGCATCTTGAAGTAGTGCATCAGCCGAACAGGTCTGATAGTTCCAAACTCTTATGCCTTGAAACTCTATGAATGTAGTTATCTGATTGTTTGTAAGCAGATCGGTCTCATCAGGAAGTCCTAGTATGAAGTCCACATCTTTGGTAGCGTCTGCAACTGGTAAGAGTTTGTTGCTTAGAGAGTAGCTCCAACCAACACCTCTTGTTGTATCACTTGCATCAATCGCGCATCGCAAAATGCTTAGACAAAAGTTAGCGCTAAACTCATCACTACTATCAATTAGCGTGTTCCAGTCTTTGATGTTGCAGTAAACTGGAGTTACCCGCTCACTTCCAAACTGTCCGCGTTTAGCCAGCGCATCGCTTCCGTCTGCTGCATTTAGATCAACAAATGTTCTAGCTCTTAGCAAATGAGTAGTAGCTACAAGCTGTTTTGCTACATCTATGTCGGTTGTATGGTCTGCTACTGCTATGATGTCAGGTCGTACCTTGTACATTGCAGGTACTTTTTTCAGGTCTGCTATCGCTTGGATGATATTTGTCTTTAGTGCTGATTCATCTTCATCCCACTTTGCAACGCTTACAACAGTCGGTACGATTATCTCGTACTTATTGTTTGCCCAGATTAGATATTTAAAAATATTGCCTTTTAATCCTCCCATTTTAAGGGTATATTTCAGATCATCAAGAGTTCTTTCACCCATAAAATGCATCAAAGCCTTAGGCACACTATCAAAGTAGTGCAATTCATTAGCCTCTACTTCATCGCTAACTAAAACCATCGCTATCGGTTCAGTTGCACTTACTCTTACAGGACGTGCGCCTATGGCTTGCCAACTACTTACTGCACCTCTTGCTATACTCATGTTTTCCTCCTTACGATTTGTGAGACTAAAGTCTCATCCCCTTAAATTTGGGGTCGAGACTTTAGTCTCGTCTAAACCTTTTTTTGCCAAAGAGGCTTACCGCTTTGTACATCAGGTATGCTTTCGCTCTATTTACTCCAGCCTTTCTCATTCCTTTGTAAAATATGCGATTCGCCTCTTTAAAACTCACATCTTCAGCACCACTGTAAAGGTAGTCGTGTAAAACTGCTACCTCTACATACTTTCCAGTAAATGGACTACCCACCACAGACCAAAAGATACGTGGTATGCTCGCTCCATCGGTAACAAACCCAGCAGGAACCTCATACCCCATTATCTTCATAGGTTTAACCAAACGGTACTTACCGCCGCCACAGTACTCTAAAACCATCGCTTAGCCTTTTGTGGTATAATTACACCGTGTGATGATTATGTAGAGCGTTCTAAGTCCCCCTTAGGACATTTTGGCGGGTAGCTCCCGCCTTTTTTTTTGCCTGTAGGATAGGGGCGGGAACTTTTTTAAGGGGGCTTAAATGCTCTATAATGTAATCATCACACTTATCCTTCTTGCACTCATCGTAACTGAGTTGCATTAGGATAGGCGGGACTAAAGTCCCGCTTCCTGTTTTAAAGTGGATACTCCGGATACTCCGGTTCTCTATCTTCCTCTATCGCTTTTTTAAGCTCTTGTTTACACATCTGTACCCAAGTTACACGGATTCCAACTTTTATGAGCTGGATGTAAGCCTCTTTGTTTTCATCTGTAACATCTTCTACAACTTCATCTAAAGTTTTACCTGCAAAAAAGTTTTGCACTCTTGCAACAATGTCAGCTTCAAGGTTTTCAGCTCCGTTTGCTTTTAGAAGGGTGGTAAAGTACTCTTTGTCGGCTTGATCTGAGGCTTGTTTGCTTTGTGGATAGTACCGATAAATAAAAGTACTAATTTGAGAATCTAATAACACTCTTGTATTTTCTAACTGGTTAATTTCTGCTTCATATCTCAAATTTTCCATTTTCTACTCCTTAAATAATTCTTTTTAAAGTGAGTGTTACTTCAATATCTTCTGAAGCTGTTTTATCACCTTCATTCAGATAGAAAAGTATCTGATTATGCTGGGTATATTTATTACCAGTAAATAAACTTCGTGCTTGAACTTTTACCTGTGCACCATTAAAGGCATGTGAACTTCTCACAATCGGCAAATCTTCAAGTAAACTATTATTTGTATGTCCATAGTGAGAATATAAGAAACCTACATTTGCGCCATAAACTGAACCACCTTTTCCAGCAGTGTTAAAAGAGATATTTCCAATATAAATACCTCCTGAGATCACACCATCACCATATTTTAAACTTGCATTATTTGCACCATCAAAAAGAATGATATAAGAGCTTTTATTTTCAGTATCCAAATCTCTTGTATTCCAAAGAACACTTCCATCAAGTTTTGTACCTTGTGGAATTATTTTTTTAAAAATATAATCATAAGAAATTTGATGAACTTTCAAATTATTTTTCCAAGTATCAAGATCATCAATCTTATCATTAACCAGTTCGTTTGTGGTATCGATCTGCTTTTTAGCGTCATCTGCTACTTTTTGCCATTCAAGGCTCAAAGCATTTGCCTTATCTTCTAGTTTTTGAAACTGTCCATCGTATCTTTGTAACAGTTCAAGCTGTGCTTGATTCAATGCATCTAATGTACTAGCCATTTATTACTCCTTTATCGATTAAGATTTTTTCAAGTTCATTTACCCTTGCAGTCAAAGCTTCCAGTGTGGGGAGATATAACTCATCAAACTCTGTTTTTGTGATATAGTCGTTTGCTTTAAAAACAATCTCTCCAGCCTCACCGCTTACTGCAAACTTCAAAGTTTGTACACCGCCAACACCTACAACAAAAGTTATCTCAGGTGTTTCTCCCTCACTTATAACTACATCATCACCATTTACTACCCGTAAAAACTTCATCGGTGTGGTGATGTTCTCTTCTATTGGCACTTCAAAAAGAGCCGTTAGTACCTTGTCGCCATCGTAGTAGATAGATGTAAACTCATACCGCGTGATCTCGTTTTTGTCGCCATCTAAAAGTACTGCATACTTTAGATTGGCTTTTAGATCTTCCTTTAAAAGCTCAAGCCCCTCTTGGCTTGGCAAAAGCATCAAACCTGCCATGTCATCGCTCCTTGTATCTGATTTATGCTATCAAGTGTTGTTTCAATGGTTGCCTCCTTTTTTAATGTAGGATTGAGAATGTAGGATGTAGGATTGAGGATTGAGGTTGTAGGATGTAGTTCATAGGTTGCTACTTGGTTTAACTCTATCTTTGTATTAACTGTTCCATTGGTTCTGAAACCTAAACCCTCAAACCTAAAACCTACATTTGCGTCCTGGTTAATCTTTGGTTTAAAGCTACTTGCACCGCTTACTTTTACCTGTTCATCAAAAAAGAGTTTGAAACTAACCCCGTCAAAAACACTTCTAACATTTTTAAAACTCTCTACTCTTTGCCTAATGCTGCCAAGCCTTACTTCGTCAAACTTCTCATCTATGTTTTGAGTAAACAGATCCATTCTAAAATGAAAATCATCTAACTCTACTAACTCATTTTCAACATCTGCTTTTAGATTGTTTTTAAGGTAGCTTACAGTTCCAGCACGTTTTAACTCATCTATCGCATTTGCTATCGCCTCTCTTTGCTTAGGTACACTTAGATCATCTATCTTTACTCCAAGCTCCAAAGCAAAAAATGGCAAATACCTCTCATCACAACTCAAAGGATCATCATCAAAAAGCTCCTCTTTTAATAAAGCTCTTCTATCTTCAGAGCTTACCTCAAAATAAGCTTTTAACTCTTCACTTACATAATCAGGAAGCACTACGCACCTCCAGCTTAAAGCTAAATCGCATCACCTCGTTAAACTCGCATTTAACGCTATTTAAAGGAGAGTTTAACTCCACATCAACCACATTGCTATCACTAAGCAGATCATAAACCTTTGCAATAGATAAAAAGAGTCCAAACTTACCTTCAAACTCATCAAATCTACTCTTAACAGCTTCCAAATCTACCAGTTGCAAATCTCTTACTACCAAAGTAGCCTCTACATTTACATCAATTATCTTTGCAATTTGCACCTGCACTTTGTCAGTTAGTGGTCGTATCTCTTCACTATTCAAGCCATCTAAAACATTCTCCACCATCTCATCGGTTGTTTCAAAGTTGTAGCCTAAAATCGCTACATCCACCACACCAGCACCGCCATTGCTTACTGCAACCTCTTTTACTCTTACATTAGCGCTCTTTGCATAGTACTCATACATAGCACGACTTCCAGCAGTTGTGCGTCTCTCGCGACTTAGCCAGATGCGTTCTCGGTATCTCTCATCATCTTCTACATCTGCCCCGCCTACAAAAGCTGTAAGCTGTTTTACCTTCACTACAAACGGAAGAGGAGTTAAAATCATCTCAAGCTTTCCATCAAAGCTTTCAGTCTCACGTTGTAGCTCTACAACTCCAACAGACTTTAATAAACCTGCTCTTATGATGACATCTTCTACTATTTCAGCCATCTCTACACCATCGCCGACCAAAGTACCAGCAGGTATGACGGTATCTGTATCTTTTACAATGCTTAGACTAAACTCTACATCTGCCTTTGGTCTAACACCTGTTAGCCTCTGAACTCCAAAACGACTAATGCCTATGTGATCCAAGTTACTACCAGTGGCATATGCTAAAAACATCTGCTTTATTCTCTCATTCAAATTCGCTCGTAAAAGCAACTCTTCATAAGCGTCTGCCTCTATGAGTGTCATTAGATCATCCGCTTCACTCTCTACGTACTCGATCCCCTTGCTTGCTAAGATCTCTTTTACTCTGGCAAGCTTTCTGGCTACTATCGCTTCATAGTCAAGCGGTTCTATTATGGAAGGAAAAGGCAAATCACTTAAACTCAACATCGACACTCATCCCTTCGTTAAACTCTACTACTATCTTAAAGATGCCGTCGCTTAAAGGCTGAATCTCTACATTGTCCACTTTTACCTCTGCAAGATTTTTTTCTATCGCCTCATATGTCCAGCTGATGGCATCTAACATAAAGCTACTATCTACCTTTCTATCCAACAGTTCATAGAGTCTGCTTCCAAACTCTGGTCGCATAACCCTACTACTCAAAGGAGTAGTAAGCACTCTTACCACTGCTAAAGAGAGTTCTATCTGTCTTTTTTTCATAGTGCAATTTTTTCAAAAAAATCTGCCAAATTTATCCATATATATATATCTGGACAAATTTGACGCTTTTTTACGCAAAAATTTCAAAAATCGTATGAAAGGTAGCAAATGCAGGAACTATTGGCTAATGCAAAAGATTTCTTAACAGTAGTAAATCTACTGCTTGTTGCACTTGTTTTTCCTGCAATCAGGTTTATTAGAACTTCTGTACATGCAAACCTGGAATTGCAAAAAACTATAAAAGAGTTAAGAGATGAGCTCCATTTATTACGCAATATTCTTTTTGATATTGCGGATGGAGACACAATAAAAAAACATTTAAAGAGAAAACATGAGTCAAGAGTTGCTTAGAAAGCTTAGTAACATCGTGCAAGTTGGCACCGTTACAGAGACAAAAAGCGATGAAGGTTTAGCCCTAGCGCGCGTCAACATCCTTGGACGTGTGACAGACTTTCTGCCGATTGTGATGATAAGCAACTCATTTATGAAAGTGTGGATGCCGGTACAGGTAAACGAACAGGTGCTTGTAGTCTCTCCATTCGGTGAGGCAAACAGCGGTTTTATCATTCCTAGCGTCTATCACAAATCAAACAAAGAACCGGAGGGAAGTACAAGCAAAAACGCCATCTTCCAAATAGGTCAGGTCAAGTTTGTTTGTGACGGTGAAACTGTAACGGTTGAGAGCAAAAACTTCAAGCTCGACCGTGAGGGCAATCTAACTGTAACAGGTCGCATTACCGACACATTAGGCGATCTAACAGGTCACGAGCATAGCGTAAAAGATCATAGCACAGCAGTAAGCAGGGGGTAACATGGGTTTTTTCGGTTCGCTTTTTGGAGCAAAAGAGATAGTTGAAGATGGCTTAAAGATGATAGATGAAGCCTTTTATACAGATGAAGAAAAGGCACAAGACAAGCTAGTTTTGCTTGAAAAAAAATCTGAACTTAAGATCAAGCAGCTAGAGGCTTACCATCCGTACAAAAAAACTCAAAGATTTTTAGCTTTGAGTTTTGTCTTTATCTATCTTTTCATTATGCTCAACGGAGTTGTAGGACAACTCTACGGAGTAGTTAGCATAGATGATGTAAAAAATGCACTTAAATTTGCAAATGAGATGTGGCTGGGTGAGATAGTTCTGATAATAATTACCTTCTATTTTGGAGGTGGAGCAGCAGAGGGAATCTTAGAAAAGATGAAAGGAAAGAGATGAGCAAACTACTATTGGAAATGAATGCAAACTCTAAAACCAAAGAGGTAAAGATCTCTCCAGTGGGTCTTTTTAGCGGCTACGATGGCAGAGTTTACAAGCTAAATGAAACCACCATAGCCGCCACAAAACAAAGAGGGCTTGACATCCCGCTAAACATAGAGCACTGCTTTACACAAAAAGGGTGCGCTGCAGTAGGCTGGTTTAAGCTAGATACACTTGAACTAAAGGAGGATGGAGTATATGCGCAGTTAGAACTTACAAAAGAGGGGCAAGAGCTAGTAAGCTCTAAAACATACCGTTACCTAAGTCCGGAGTTTAGCGTTGATGGAGATAGAAACGTCGTCACAATAGATGCAGTCGCACTTCTTAATACGCCAAACTTTAACCTTGAGATAAACCAGCGGGGTCCCCATTATGACAATAATGGGGTGCAACTTAAACAAAAGGATAGCGAGACTAAAGTCTCGACCCCAAATTTAGGGGCTGGGACTTCAGTCCCACAAAACCAAAATTTAGGGGCTGGGACTTCAGTCCCACAAAACCAAAAACCAAAGGAGGAAAACGAAATGGACGAAAAAGAGTTGGAACAACTTCGCAAAGAAAAAGAAGAGCTTTCAAAAGAGCTGAAGTTACAAAAAGAGTTCAACCAAAAACTCATAGACGATCTAAAAACACAGCAGTTAGATGAAGCGGTAAAAGCAAACAAGATTTTACCAGCTGAAAAGGAGCTTTTGAAAGAGATGAACATCGACACACTTAGAAGCTACCTTGCTACAAGACAACCACTAGGACATACAAAAGAGTTTAACACAAACACAAACCAACAAGCTAAAGAAGATTCAGCTTATGCAATTGCAGCAAATCTAGGATGGGGAGAAGAGTAATGGGAGTACTAAACAGCGAAACACTAAAAGCTATTTCAGTTGTCTTTAAAGATGAGTTTAACAAGGTTTTTAAAGAGTATAAAACTAACTATGACAAAGTAGCAACAGTAGTAAATGCAAAAGCTATAAGCGTAAACTATGCTTGGCTTGGCGATGTGCCGACTATGAGAGAGTGGATCGGTGATAGAGAGATCAAAACGCTAAAAGATTATGAGTACATCATCAAAAAGAAACGCTATGAAGCAACCATTGGAGTTGATCGCGATCACATCATCTTTGATACTCTAGGGGTAGTAAAACCGCGCATACAAACAATGGCTGCTGCTGCAAAAACACACTATGATGAGCTAACCTTTGGGTTACTTGAGACAAACGGTGAATGTTACGATAAAAAACCGTTCTTTGGAGAGCACGATATTGAAGGAAAAAAATACAACAACCTCTACGACTTAGAACTTAACCAGGAAAACTTCTTAAAAGTTCGTGCCGATATGATGAGCATCAAATCTGAAGCCGGCAGAAACTTAGGCGTAAAACCAAACCTTTTGGTAGTGCCTCCACAGCTTGAGAGCAAAGCTATAGAACTTCTAAAAGCAGATCTCATAAACGGTAGTACAAACATCACAAAAGGGATGGCTGACATCTTGGTAGTACCGCAACTCACAGACGATAAAAGCTGGTACCTACTAGACACTACTAAACCGATCAAACCGTTAATCTTGCAAATCAACAAAAAGATCACATTTACAGCGATGGATCGCCCTGACGATGAGAGTGTATTTATGCGTGCAGAGTTTAGATATGGCGTTGATGGTGAGCATAATGCGGGTTACGGTCTGTGGCAGTTAGCGGCAAAGTCGTCACCGGCAGACGATGAATCAACAGAAAACTAAAGAGAGCGAGACTAAAGTCTCGACCCCAAATTCAGGGGCTGGGACTTCAGTCCCACAAAACCAAAACTCAGGGGCTGGGACTTCAGTCCCACAAAAAGGGAGCAGATAGTGGATCTTGAAGATGAGCTAAAAAATATCTTGCAAACTGTCGTAACAAACAAAAATCTCATCACCCCCGAGGTGGTGAGTGAAGCTTTGAGAGATATGACTGAAATTGTAAAAGAAAAAGAGCTTGAGACTCCCTTTATGCTAGACATTGCGATATATCGCTTTTTTGTTAGGGTTAATGCAAAGGCACCTGAGAGTGTAACTAACTCTTACAAAGAAGCCCTAGAGAGATTAAAGATAGTACCACTAAAAGAGACAAAAAGTGCTTTAGCGGTTGTAGGTCAAAGGAGTTCGGTTTGGATATAGAAAAAAGAGTTGAAGAGTTACAAACAATCCACCCATTCATTCTTTTAGAATCAGAGCCAAATACACCAGGTGAATATCTCTTTTTTGAAAGGGTAAAAAATACAACCAACCCTGACTTTTTAGACTACATCTTTAAGATATATGTAGTAAGAAACGATCTAAGGCTTGAGACTTTAAAAGAGGTTGAAGAGCTTTTAAATAGCTTACTAAATTTACAATATGAATACTTTGAAGTGATAGACAGCATGAAACCCATCAAACTAGGAGACTTTTTCATAACCTACGAGATAACAGTACGCATAAACGAAAACTTCTCTTTTGAGTACTTACAGGAGACAGGACAATGGAGCTAAAACAAAAAAGAGCATACGAACTTTACAAAAACGGGATGAACCTCACGCAAATAGCAAACACACTGGGGCTAAGCCGTCAAACAGTTAGTAATTACAGAAAGAAGTTTAACTGGGATGAAACTCTACTTAGCGAACACTCCTTAGACGCTCAAGCTAAAGAGAAAGAGTTTATTTTAGAACTCATCAAAGAGTGGGACGCTAGTTTAGAAGAGTTAAAATCAAGCGATCTGACAAACAGACTGACTATCTTAGAAAAATATACCCGTCTCTACTATAAACTGAAAAACATAAACCAAGCCTCCGCAAAAACTGCAAAACTAAAAAAAGATGAGATCATAAAGCAGACCATATCAAACATAGCACGCCTTGCCATAAAACTAAACGATCAAGCAGTAGCAGAGTTTTTAAGTACTAACAGCGACACAATCGTGGAGATGGTGGATGATAGAACTTGAAGATCTAAAACTCTATCTTAAAAGTCTTCCAAATGAGATAAGAGATCCTGTAGATCTGAAAAAAGCAAAGAGAGACTTTTTTTACTGCATAAAAAACTATTTTCCTCATCACATAGCCTTTAGCAAGCAAGAGACAAGCGCATTTAGAAAGTTTGTTTATAGCAAGTTAGATACCCTTACAAAAACAGATAAAGAGATTTTGCTTACTGCCTACAGGGGTGCAGCAAAGACTACAACCGTCTCAAACCTTTACCTTCTGTGGAAACTCACACATAAAGAGAAAAGATTTTTCATCATCATAAGTTCAACCGAAACACTTGCAAAAGACATCTTCGATCTGATTAAAGAGGAGCTTGAACACAACACCCACTTTAAACAAGACTTTAACATAGAGGTGATCAAATCAACTACTACTGAGATAGTCATAAAAGTAGATGACTTTTTATGCAAGATTGCATGTTATGGAGCTGGAGCTAAAATACGCGGTAAGAGATTTCTAAGCTTCAGACCTGATCTCATAATCCTTGATGACATAGAAAACGATGAAAATGTCCTAAGCAAAACACAAAGAGATAAACTCTACAACTGGTACAAAAAGGTAGTGAAAAAACTTCCGGCCAGGGGCTCGCACTACAACATCATCATAGTTGGAACTATTTTACATCACGACTCACTTCTTAGCAGGATAAAAGATAGCGTAGACTTCTACCAAAACTTCCCACTGGTACTAAACTTTAAAACATGGAAGTTAGACAATCTGGCACTTGATGTAGATGAACTAAAAAAAGAGTATGCTGAAGATAAAGAAGCCTTTTTGCAAGAGTACCAAAACATCCCACTAAGCAAAGATGCGCTTACCTTCCCTCACTACAAAACATTCGATGCCATGCCAAAGTGCGATTTTTACTCCATAGGCGTAGATCCAAGTATGGGCAAAGCCAAAGGGGACTATTTTGCCATAGCCATCATAGGCTGGCAAAAAAAAGCAAAAAAACTCTACCTTAGTGCCAAAGGCTACAAGAAAAACCCAACAGATATGATCTACACCATTACACAAACATACATCCGCTACTCAAAAATTGCACGAACCATCATCGCCATCGAAACAGTAGCGTATCAAGAGTTTTTTAAAGATGTATTTAAAAGGCATGCAAAAGATACGGGACTGCTCATACCAGTAAAAGAGTTTAAAAACAACATCCCTAAAGAGATCCGCATAAACTCACTAGCTCCACTCATAAAAGATGAGACTATTTTAATAGATAGCAGCTCTCATCTACTCATTGATGAGTTAGACACCTATCCAAAATCAGCTCATGATGATTTGCTTGACGCTAGCGAAATGGCAAAACGAGCGATTGACACAGGCGGAGGCGTGGACTATGAGTTGGTACGAAAAAAGCAACGAGCATTTAAAGCCCTAAAAAGGCTTAAATTTGCTTAGGGTATATCAATCTATTACTCAAAACCATTTAAACGTTTTTAAACGTGAATTAAACGCGATTAAAGCTATATAAGGGTTGGACTGAAGTCCAATCCCCAATACGGGGTCGGGACTTTAGTCCCGCAATTAAAGCTATATAAGGAAGTAAGAGAATGAAAAATTTTAACTTACCAAAACTAGAAGTAAACCGAGAACTAAGTTACCTAACTATTGACCAGGTAAAAAAGGCTCTAAGTCAAAACGACTTTGATGCACTAAATCAGCTCTACTACCTCTTCATAAATAGAGACTTAAAAATAGCCGAAGGGGTAGAAAAGAGAAAAGATAAACTACTAAGTTTAGAGTGGGAACTAAAAAACCATCATCCGCTAATAGAAAAGATAAACATAAACGATCTTATCAAATCTTTGCAAGATAGCATCTACTACGGTTTTAGTGTCGTTGACATTGGCTGGGAGACTGACAGCGGTTTGCTCATCCCTACAGAGTTTAAAAAACTGCACCCCTTGAGTCTGAGAAAATGGGACAATACAGTAGATGAGTACTACTACTTCCACGAAAAAAACTCTCTAAATGAGATCAGACTAGAGAGCGTAAAAGAGAAGATCCTCTTTCACAACCACACAAAAAGCGAACACATACATACAGAAGCTTTGGCGTATAAGATAGCCTTTTATGCCATACTAAAACATACTGCAATTGTTTACAATATGCAATATTTCGACTCTTTAGCCATTCCGCCCATCATCGTAAAAAGTAGTAGCGTCGATGATGAAAAGAGCCTAAACGATCTCATAGCCCAACTTCAAAATCTAAAATCAAACTCATTTGGTATCTTCAATGAAAACATTGAGATTCAAACTTTGCTAAAACAAGGAACTCAAACAGACTTTTTAAGTCTAATCAACTACTTTGACAACCTCATTAGTCTCTACATCACAGGTCTAGGAATTGCAGCAGAGGGAAGCAAAGCAGGTAGTTTCGCACTTAGCCAAACAAGCCAAAACCGCCTAGATGAAAAGGTAAAAGCAGATGCTACCATTTTAGCAGACACCATAACAGAGTTTTTAAACCGCTACCTTAGCTACAATGTAAGCAACTTTCAAAGAGTAGAGTTTAGCTTTGTTTTTGAGAGTGAGACTAAAGTCTCATCCCCAAATTCAGGGGCTGGGACTTCAGTCCCACAAAACCAAAACTCAGGGGTTGAAACTTCAGTCCCACAAAAACCAACCAAAGAGAAAAACGCTAAATCCTCAACCCTAAAACCTAAACCCTTATCATACCAAGAACGCCACTTAGATCTAAACCCTTTAACAGATGTTAAAGATGAGTTAAATGAGGTTTATAAAATCTTAAAAGAGTGCAACTCTTACGAAGAGGCTCTTAGTAAAATAGAAAAGTTTGACAATCCAAAGATGGAGCAAACACTAGAGCAGCTTATCTTTTCAAACCACCTCTTAGGAGTGCTTGAGTGAGTGTAGCAAAAGATGTAGAGCATATAGTAAGCTTTAAACTCCCTCCAAAAGAGGCGATAAAGTACATAGAGAAAAAAGGGTATAAGCTTACATTTAATTACGACGAGATGATGCACGAAGCTCATCACAAAGCTTTTACTGTAGCAAAAATTACAAGACTAGACCTTTTAAGTGACATAAAAGAAGCGATCCAAGAGGCGCAAAAAAAGGGACTTAGCTACCAATCTTTTAAAAAAAGCATTAAACCAACTCTACTTAAAAAAGGGTGGTGGGGAGATGTTGAAGTTGTTAGCCCTAAAACAGGTGAAGTTAAAAATATCTTTGTAGGAGATAGACGGCTAAAAAATATCTTTTTAACCAATATGCGAGTAGCCTACCAAGTGCAAAAAGCAAAAAAGTATTATGAAGATGAAAATGTAAAATATCTCAAATATATAGCAGTGCTAGATAAACGCACCAGAGACTCACACGCAAAACTAAACGGCACTATCTTACCAAAAGATGATGAGTTTTGGGCTAGCCACTTTCCACCAAATGGGTGGAACTGTAGATGCAGAGTTAGAGCCGTTCCTGCACACAAAAAAGTAACCCCTACCAATAAAAGCAATCTTCCTGAGGGTGCAGTCCATCCAGACTGGGACTATGATGTAAGAGAGGGTAGATTTTTTGACAAATTTAGCGGTACAGATGTAGAGACAAAAGCTACTGCAAACTATGAAGATTTTAACCTGCCAAGTGCAAGCGAAATTAAGAGTCAAAATATCCCACCAGCTCCGCCAAGATATGAGACCATAAAAGATAGAGAAGAAAGCTTAAAGATTTTAAAAAAAGAGATCTTAGGAGATAAAAAAGAGCTAATTGTTAAAACTCCAATAACTGAAGTTTTAATAGATGAGCCGTTGTTAAGGCATAGCATAGAAGACAACAAAGATAACAGAGAGGTTTATGCAAAATATCTGTTGCCAACTCTAACCAAGCCTGATGAAATATGGGCACATAGATCAAAAGATAAAAATGATGGCTACTTTAAAAAAAGGTATAGATTTATAAAACTCTTCAAAGAGAAAAAAGATAATCTTTTAGCAGTTAGTGAGCTTAAAAGAGACGGCAGTCTATTTTGGACATTTTTTAAGATAAGCAATCTAAAACAGATAGATAAAAGAAGAGAGGGAGTTTTAATGTTTTTTAATAAAAAGCTTTTTGGGGAATAGGACCTAACCATTACGGTTTTAAGGAAAACCGTCAAACCCATCGGTTTATCTTAAACTCTCCCCAAAGTCCAAGACAGAGCCGACCGGTTAGCGTCTTGTATAATTATACCAAAAAAAAGGATTGACAGATGATAGAGACAACCTGCAAAATCAACCTAAAAACAGTTGATTACATAGAAGTAGAGTGTGCAAACTGCAAAAGCAGAGTGCAAACAAAAACCCTCATAAACTCCCGCTGTCCCAACTGTGGCTGTAACTACGATAGCAAAGTAGTAGATACTGTAAATTTCATCCTCTCAAATATGCTCAAATTAAAAGAGATCGATACCAATGTATCGTTTATAAAAGTAGAAAGATGAGCTTTGAGATAAAAGTAAGCCTAAAAGATGAGGCAGTTAAAAAGAAGCTGCAAGAGCTTTTAACCAAAGTCAGCGACACTAAACCACTGCTTAATCAAATAGGACATACTCTAATCGACCAGACAGAAGAGAACTTTGAAGATGAGAGCTTTTTTGGCAAGCCCTGGACGATCTCAAAAAGAGCAGAACTTGAGGGCGGAAAAACTCTTCAAGATACTGCACGCCTTGCAAGTAGCATAGATTACGAGGTAAGTGGATCTAAGCTAACAGTTGGAACAAATGTAGAGTATGCAGCCATTCATCAATTTGGAGGCAAAGCAGGACGCGGTAAAAAAACCGTCATAGAAGCAAGGGAATTTTTGCCAATTGATTCTGATACAAAAGAGTTACCAAAAGAGAGCGAAGATGAGATTTTAGAGGTTGTTATGAGTTTTTTTACATAATTCACTTGCGCTTCTAAAAGCCATATAAAGCCCATTTTTTCCTATGGCTTTTTCATCATCTATCTTATCATGCAATGCCATTAGTAAAAGTTTTTTACTAAGCTTTTCATCGATTTTACATTTTAAAAAGCTACTCATAACTTCAATCGCAACTTTTAAAACAATAGCTTTTTTATTTATAGTTAAATCACCTTTTATGGAGATAAAAAAGTTGGCACTCCAAGCTATAAATTTAAAAGGATCAATACTATTGACATAGAGTTTGTATTTTTCTTTGTGAGATATGTAGTGTTCTCTTGTTCTTTTAATAACTTCTATTTTATCCTTGGTTGTAACATCAACCCCAGATTTTTTGAGTGAATCAAAAAATAGTGTTGTCTTTTTTTGAAGATAATCAATGTTATCATGTGCATCCACTATAGCAACCCTTGCTCTTCAAGCTCTTTTACATCCGATATAGCCCGCTTTGCAATCTCATCTGTTGTTTTCTCAATATCCATAGCATTAAGCTTGTCTATAATCTCTTTGTCTATATGATTCTCAAACATATAATCCTCTTTTTTATCAGTGTCAATGATATCTTTTGCTAAACCTTCCAAAGCTTGAACAACCTCTTTTTCTAAAATCATAATCTTTCCTTTACATAACCATCTTTTTCATTACCAAAGAGTATTATACCAAAAAAACCAAGGCTACTCTAAAGCCTTAGCACTCTCTAAAAGCTCATCAAATTACCGAAAAACAAAGAGGAGATTTTAGAGGTTGTTAAGCGCTTTTTTGAACATAGTAGATAGTTTTTATATTTGTATATATTCCATATTTTCCATAAAATTTCTCAACATTATATGTTCCATCGTTTAATGTTTTCTTTAATTTTGATAGCATTTCCTTTGGATATTTTTTAGGATCTGGTAATCTAGCTAATAAAAGTTTTAATGCCACTTTTAGATTGCTTTTATTAGAAGTTTTTTCATATAAATGCCATCCCAAAAACCAAATAATTTTCATATCATCAAATACAGAAATATCTACATTTTTATAAGCACCATATTGCACTATTTCATAATAAACATTATAAACAATAAAAGATGATAGATCTTCATCTTGCATTAAAATATTTTTAATAGAGTCATCTAAGTCTTGATGCTTTAAAAATTCACTTTTTACAATTTTATATTTCTTTAAAAAATTATCAGGATATTTACGCTTCATCCCATATTTCCTCAATAATTTGAAGTTTTTCTCTATATTCCTTTGGCATTTCAGTTTTTTCCAACTCTTCAATAGTTTCACAATCTTCAAAATGTTTATCAAGCAATAAAAATATATCAGAATGTTTGTTTTTTACTTTTATCTCGCTAATTATTTCACTATTTTCTTTATATGCTTGATAAACCGCTTTTTTCTCTAAATCGCTTATAATCTTTCCCATAAATCACCTCTTAATAACCATCTTTTTCATTACCAAAGAGTATTATACCAAAAAAACCAAGGCTACTCTAAAGCCTCGGCACTCTTTAAAAGCTCGTTTTCTAGCTCTAGCAGGTAGCTACTAAGCGCTAAAAATGTCTCATCATCAAAGCTCTCTTTGTCAGCACTGCTAAGCAGCACTGAAAGGAGCTTGATCTTTAAGCGGATCTCCTCCATCTTATCTAGTGCGTCGCAAAGCTTTTCGTGCGCTTTCATCATAGCACCCCTTGAAGTTTTAGTCTATAAGCTTTCTCTTTTACTGCTCTGTAGGTTCTGTTTAACTCTTTTGCTATCATAGATATGCTATAATCCATCCCGTAAAGAGCGATGAGTCGCAACCCCGTTAGGGGATGGGACTTTAGTCCCACAATGAGTTTTGCCATATGCGGAATAGAGTCTAAAACTCTTATGGCGAAAATAACCGCTGGATTTGTAAAAGTTCATAAATTTGAAGAATTGATTTGAAGTGCAAAAAGCAGGAAAAACCTGCTTTGAAGTCTATAGATCGTTTAGAAGTTTTTTAAATTCTTTGATTGTCTGTAGTTTTGTTTGAAGCTTATTTATTTCAATCATTTGTTCTAAAACAATTTTTGCCAAATTAGGAATATCACCATTTGACCAATTTGAAACTGCAGATGGTTTTACTCCCAACCTCTCCGCCAACTCCTTCTGCGTCAGCCCCAACTCCTTACAAACCCTCTTTATGAGATTGCTTTCCATTCTTACCCCTTTAAAAGATTTAGCAGCTCTATGCTACTTGCTGTTAGCTCTTTTGCAGAATTTATGACCTTTTTTGCAAACTCCACCCTCTCAAAGAGCCTAGATAAAAGAGTCTTAAACTCACTAGAGCTTTGCAACTCATCTTTATAGAGTGCAAATAGCCCTAAAAGCTTTACATAAAGCTTCTCGTATGCACTATTTCCTATGAGCTTAAACTCTAGATCAAACTCTTTTAGCGCCTCTAAGATCTCTTTTGCTAAGTGCAGATCAAACTCTTTTAACTCCTCGCTCAAAAAGCCTATATCGACATATATCTTAAACTCCATTGAGTTAGTAAAGTGTTTATAAAGAGCGCTTAGCGTAGCAAGGTGTGCTTTTGAGATGTCGCTGCTTTTTAGCGCTATGTCACTGTTTGTAGTGCTAAAGAGTCTTGCTATCTCATCTAAAATCTCTGCTACATCTTCATCATCGCTAAAGGCTTTTAGCCTCTCTAGTCTCTTTAGATACTCTGCCCTTGCTAGTAAAAGTTCTCTATCGCTACTAACACCAAAGGCATCTTTTAGCGCCAAAGTAAGCGTCTTGCCGCTATCTTTTGCCTCTAGTAGCTCTCTAATGACGCTTATCATCTTTTATATTCACTTTTGCTATGTAGTAGAGTTTTTCGCTCTTTTCTTTTAAAAGCTCAAAGATAGGCACCATCTCTTTACTCACCCCATCTCTTAGCAGCTTTTCACTCAAAGCATTTAACTCTTGATTTAAGGCTTTTACTCTGCTTAGTACATCCATCACTGCCCCTTGTTTTCACTCTCTTTGATCTCTCCGATCTCTTTTAAGTACCTGTTGTACTCAAAAGGGAGCGGATCCTCTTTGACTAACTCTTTTGTCAAAAACCTGTAGCCACACTTAGCACACTCACGAAACCGCTCGGTCACAAGCCCTGTACGCGTAGCGTAAACTCTAGTTTTCATATGACCGCAGTATGGACACATCATTGAGTTAGCCTTTTTATTTTATTTTACTGTAAAACTACTTTGAAAGCCCTAAGTTTAGGCACTTTTAGAGCTTAAAAACTCCTCTTTGATCACTCTTTCTATCTCATCTAAAGATGGAGCATTCTCTTTAGCAACTCTACCTTCATAAAAGCCTTTTAAGTAAACCTTTGCCATCACACGCACCACACCGTCCCAAAAACCGGCAGGGGTTGAAGGCTTAGCACTGCTGTTTGTCCCTCTTATTTCTTTGAGTTTCTGTATGACCTTGCTTGCAGTAGCGCTACTTATGTTTAGATGATCAAAATATCCAAAATTCTCAACTAACCATCTGCTAAAGTTTTCAAATCCACTCGATTTGATGTTACCAAAAATCGGCTCTGCTAGTTTTTCGATAGTTTCAATCTGTTTAACTGTTATTAACTTTTGCTTCATCTTCAGCTCCTAAAGGTTTATGATTTAAGATTTAAAACTAAACCCTAAATCCTAAACCCTCTTTACGGGGACGGGACTTCAGTCCCGCTTTAGTCCCGTCTATGCCAGATCTAGCGCACGATTGATCCAGCCACCCAAAAACTTGAGATTTTTTGGATTTTTCTGCACTATCTTTACATACTTTTTAGCTCGTAAATGTTTGTAGGTGAAGTTTATATCTATGTTCATGTCCACCGCTATATCAAGTGCTTGCAAAGTAACTGGTCCTAAGATGCCATCTTCTTTTATGAATTCTCTTTGCAAAACCTTATTTACACTCTTTTGCAACAGTTTTACCGCTCTTTTTTGTCCCATATTTACCACGCTATCAAAGTATTCAACCGCAATAGTCGGATATATTCCATCTACATTTTCAGCACCGCAAGCTTTCCACGAAGAGTAGTAAAACTTCTCTACCAACTCATTTAGCTTCTCATTTTCATCAAGCGTTTTCTCGTAACCATCTACAACGCTTAACTCATCTATGATCTTCCACCCCTGCCAATCAGGATGAAACTTACTGCTTATACCTTTGTACGTTTTACCTCCAGTGTCATCTGGATCGTTTATGTATCCACCCTCATACTTTAAAACCCTCTTTAACGCTACTTCAAACATCGTTTAATCCTTTGAAATTAGTCTATATTTGCTTATCACATAGACCTCACACGCAAGCCAACCAGCCAAAAAACCAAGCGCCATGTCCATCATCTACTACTCCTTTACCTTCTCTAAGTATGGCTCAACTCTAAAGCTATCTTTTACCTTTTTTTCAAGCCCAAGTTTTACCAAAGTGGTATCGTCAAGCTCTTTTAGTTTCTCTTTGTCAGGTTTTTCAACAAAAGTTATGCAATCACTAAGACCATAAGCTTTAAGGCTTTTTAAAAGTGCTTCAACTTTAGCCTTATCTCTTGGCACGCTTACGCTTGTAACCAGTCTAAAACCTACCTTGCCAAATGTAAGCTCTTTGGTTCTTTTCTTTGCAAACTCATCTTTTTTACTAGCCGCAAAGAGTTCTACTAGCTTAGTAAGATGTTTTATCTGCTCCAAAATAGGTGCAACTTGCTTTTTTGCCTCCTCTTTTAGTGCATTTAATTTCTCGTTTAACTCACCTTCAACCTCATTTCTCTTTACCTCCAAGCTTGCTAGCTGTTTTAAAGCCGCATCTACATCGTCCCAGTTTTTTATCTCTTGCATACACCATCTCCTTAAATTTACTATCTTGCCAATAGACAAACCCATACCTGGTAGCAACTGCTACAACTCTTTTCTTTACAACCTTTAGCATGCTAAATCCTTTTAGGGAAAAGGGGTCGAAACTTCAGTCCCGCAAATTTGGAGTACTCCACACTACCCGCCAAAGACGGGCAGTAGCAATACCCTAAACATTGTTTACCGCCTGTAAAGGCTTAAGTGCTTTAATGCCAGCAATCAATCGACTAGCCTCTTTTTTTGTTATCTTTGTTAAATCTCTTACATCTCTTTTTAAGACTCTGCTTGCAAATTTAAGCAGGTTGAACCCAAGCTTAAACGTGGCTTTTTCAAACCAAAGAGTCTGTATAAAAGATATCTGCTGTTTGCTTGCATAGACTCCACCAGGTGCTACCCTATCGGTTCGCCTGTGCATAAAATCATCCAAACTCTTTAGCTCCTCTATGCTAAGTTCTTTAGAACTTTTGACTCTGAATGTGTTAAAAAGCATAGTCTCATAAAGCTCACGATCATTTCCGTACACTTCGTGCCAAAGGGGCGATGTATGAATAGATCTTATGAGAGACTGCCTATAAGCTCTCTGTCTCTTTGTCATGCGTAAGCTCCATTTAGTCTTTCTACTTTTAACTGACTATTTTTTGTAAAATTTTCACCACTGCCAAGTACCCGCCTAAGAAGCTCATCTGCTCTCTTTCTCTCTTTTTCATCTGCATTTAGCTTGTAAGCCACCAAAGCATTGACCAAAGTGAACTTATCTTTTAAGTCTATGTAAAATATACTCTCCATTTATGATCTCCTAATCAAGAAATATCATTGAACTTGCAGTGTCTATATGCTTAGCGTTCAAAGACTCTTTTGCAATTTGTGCAAACCTTTTTGCCTTTCTGTACAGATTTACCGCTCGTCTTAAATGAGTGGTATATTTTTTTACTCGCTTGCTATGCTCTCCAAAAAGCTTTTCAAAATCTTCCTCGCCCAGCTCTCTAAACTCCCACTTGCCACTGATGCGACTATAAAGCTGCAAAAGCTCCCCGCGATTGCCTTTTAGATTGCGAATGAGTCCATATGTTCCAACCAAGATAACCGGAACTTTGCTAAAATCATATATACGCCTCACAGCTTCAAGCGCGTTGATAGTTAGATGTTCAGCCTCATCAACCACCAAAACGCTATCTCTTCTTTTAAACTCTTTGGCACACTCTATGACAAGCTCATCTGTCTTGTTTGACCCTTCAATGCCAAGCTTTTCGGCTACAAGTTTTAAGAACCTAACCACGCTCATACCAGGAACCACCTCGACAAAAACCGCCTCTGGATGGTTTTTTAGCCACTCTTTTACAGCAGTACTTTTACCGCTACCGGCTTTTCCGTAAAGTACTGCCATCTCATTCATCACCACCGCTTCATCCATCACAAAATGAGCCTTTAGCATATTGCTAAGCATTACTATCTGCTCATCCTCTTTTTTTGTCTCTGACTTTATGCTATAATTACGCATAAAGTCATTGACTTTAGCTTCAAGGGATTCATTGTCTCCCTTGTAAGCACCTTTTAACCAAGCGCTGATTAGTCCAGCACTAACACCAATCGAACGGGCAACATGAGCCTGTTTTAGCCCGTTCGCTTCCAAAAATCCTTTAAACTCATCTCTTAGATTCATTTTTCAACTCCTCTATCACTTTTTCACAACCGGTTTTAATCGCCTTTATGAAAGTACCTTTCGATATACCGTGTTGACTGTATAGCTCATCGCTCATCTGAACTATACCCATCAAAACAGCCATCACCTCTTCACCGTTGAGTTCATATTTGTTCAGTACTTCCAATACCTCTCTTGTACAAGCTACGCATTTTCTTGCCTGATCCATTTTTCACCTCTCTTTTTTTCTAGCCCAAAAACGGGGTCGAGACTTCAGTCTCGCTTTTTAGGCTGAACAGGGGGCTGGAACACCCAAGGAGTAAGTTTTAACAAGCCCCCAGCTCAACCTAAAGAGGTGCAAACTTAACAATGCCAAGTAAAACAACACGCATTCAAGACCACTTAAATGCTAAATGAAACCCCTTTTAAGAGCCTTCATTCAACATTCAAAATTCAAAATTCAAAATCACCCATACCCGCCAGCCATCTCTATGAGCCTATCCAAATCACTCACATTTGAACTCTCTTTGCTTTCAGGCTTGACTACCTTTTTGACCACCTTGCTACTTGCTATCTTGCTAAACTCTTTACTTCCATCAACATTTACCCACTTCATCTCTTCAAAAGTTCTCCAGCCACTAGCAATAGCCTTTTTAACCGCTTCTATATGCTCTTTTTTGTACGCTTTCTTAGCCTCTTTTGCCTCTTCGACGCTGATATTTGCTACTGTTTCATCTACCATTCTTACAAACTCATTTTCACCCACTTTTGCGTAAACTACACTCACATCATCGATCTCTTCATAAACCTCTACCACCTCACCGGCTCCAAAATGGTTGTAAATCTCAGGATTAACATAGAGCCGACCGCCGTAGGTGATCCCCTCTCGTTGAAGTTTTCTAGCTTCTTGTTTTCCAAGCAAAATATGAAGATTTGGTATCTGCATCATCTGGGCTATCTTGCTATGAAACTTCATCTGCTCTTCAAAGAGACGATTTATGATCCCATCGATCACCTCTTCAGCTTCCCACCACCACATCAACTTACCTTTGATGTTTGTCTGAACATTGCTTGATTTTTGGCTCTTTTTAGTGTTTTGGTTTTCGATGTCGATTCTCTCGGCGGGATTGTGTCCTATAAACCCCGGCAAGTTTTCAAAAACGTGGAAATGTTGAATGCTTCTAAAACCTCGCTCAACACCGCCTTTCTCCCACCCGCTGTAAGGAGTGCTAGCTATGTAGTAAACTCCAAGGCGATCTAAAACCCCTTGAAAGTGGCTACTCACATAGTTTTTGCCGTTATCGCCTTTAATTGCTTCTGGAACTCCAAGTAAACCAAAAGCCTTTTCAATCAGCCTTACATCGCTATAGCTTGTGTCACTGCGCCTAAGAACATAAACCCTAGCACCACTAAAACGATCCACCACCCCAATAAGTGCAAATCTCTTAAGAATGTAACTTTCACTCTCTCTTTTTTCAAAAAAGTTAGCCTTTCCATCAACTACTGGCACCTTCACCATCAGATCAAGCGTTGTAGCGTCTATCTCCCAGAGTTGATTTGCATACTCAAAGTGGTTTCTAAAGATTGGTTGCAATCTATCGAGCGCATCAGGACCTTTTAAAACCGCTTTGACTATGAAATCATCTTTATGCTTGTTGTAAAACTTCACAAAATTTGAGTAGCTGACATTGCTTTTTGGCTCAAACACATCATAAGGTAGATCATTTTGCTTACAGTACGCATAGCAGTACCTGGCGTAGTAACTCTTTAAGTTCCCCTTTTGCACCAAACTACCCAAAAAGAGATCCCAATCAATGCTACTTTGCTTTTTGCTACCTCTTTTATCTTTCAATCCCTCTTTACCTTCACGCTTAAACTTCTCGATCCAGCGTTTAAACCGCTTCTCAAGACTCACAGCACTAAATCTACCGTTAGATTCAATGCTATAAGCCTCTGCAAGTGCTCTTATGCTACTCTTTGTCTTGTTGTAAACTCCAACTATCTCCATCTTATCCTCTACACTTGGATTTTCCAGGTCGATCTTTGGCAGCATTGCAGGTACCACTTTGCTTACACTCACTCGTCTCTTTTTTGCTTGCGTGCTCTTAGGCAAGATATACTCATACACCTTGCCACCGCGTCCCACGTTGACCCCTGTAATCTCTTTAAAAACCACCTTCTCACCCTTGATGGTAATGTAGTTTTTCCCACTCTCAAGGGCTTTTTTGGTGAGTTTTCTAATGTAGCGTTCAGTACATTCAAACTCTAAAGCAAGCTCTTTACTTCTCACTACTTAGCCTCTCTGTTTAAATCATACATACATGTTTTGATGATATTCTCTTCAAAAACACAACACACTTCATCAATCGAAACACCTGCGATCTCGCACACCTCACCAAATTTTTTACCGCTTCGAATCAAATCAAGAACCTTCTGCTTTGTCTCTTTGTCCATCTGTTCATACAAAGCCTTTTTGTATCTTTGGTAGCTCATAGGCTTCTTGACGTTTTTGATGTAAGAGCTATAAGTTTTATATTTCATTTTAAATACCCATGCTCTTTTAATATATTTTCTATTTTTTTACTCTTGCCGTTGCCTGCTTTAACGACTCTGTAAGTGTTTATGTTTATTCCGTTTTTTTTGCAAAAACGCTTTACGGTTCCCCAGTCATCCAGTATCTTTGCAGTGTCTATGTTTAATTTTTGTTTCATTTGATATAATCCTTATAGCGATTATTGCCGATATAGTTAAAAATAACTTCTTTAGAGATTATAGAGTAATTTTCTCTATTAGTCAATAAAAATACTCTATTTTTTAGTAATTTTCTAAAAGGATATAAGTGAGTGGTGGAGAAAGGCTAAAAAAAGTAAGAAAACACTTAGGGCTTACACAACAACAATTTGCAGATAAACTAGGGATAAAATGGCATAAAATCAAAGACATAGAAATAGGAAAAAATAAAATGAGCGTAGAAATAGCTGATCTTATTAGAGAAAAATACTCTATTTCTTTTGATTGGTTACTAACAGGAAAAGGAACAATGATTCCTGAAAACAAAACTAACAATACTATAGAAGTTAATTATTATCCAGATATATATGCAAGTGCTGGAGGGGGTGCACAGAATTTTAATTTTTTACCTCAAAAAATAGAACTATCTGTATTTTTATTAGAAACTTTAAAAATAATAAATCCAAAAAAAATAGAATTAATTAATATATTAGGTGACAGTATGGAGCCATTTTTTAAAAATGGTGATATTGCAATTATTGAAAAAGTTGATGAACTTAGTGAAATTAAAAATGGTGATACGGTCATAATTAATATACAAGGTGATATCTATATTAAAAAAATAGAAAAAATTCCATTTAAAAATACATTGATTTTAAAAAGTAATAATCCAATTTATGAAGATATTGTTCTACAAGATATGGAAGTAGAAGATATAAAAATTATTGCAATTGTTAGGGGAAAATTAAAATCAATCTAAAAGGAGAAAAAACATGAAAAAAATTGCACTGTTGATTGTAGCTTTTATAGCTATTGGATGTTCAAGTGGACCACAAGAAAAAGTGGTAACAAAAAAAGAGTTTGGTGACAAATGGCCTCTTAAAACCGATAAGGCAATAATAAAATGTTACGTAGATGATGTTGGTAAAGCTCCTGTTGTTATAGTGAATGGCAAAGCTTATGGACTTACTGGTTATGCAGATATGCATTACGGTCAAAACGATTTAAAAGCACTTAATGAAGTATGGGCTGATAACCCTAAAATAAAAGGTTTAAAGATGGATCTTGGCTATCTTACTGAAAAAGCAAAAGAATTATGCGATAAATAGTTATGAAAATAACAAAAATACTATTATTATTTCTGCTTTCACCGAGCCTCTTTGCAGGCTCAATAAATAATAAAAACTTTGGTAATGTTAGAGTGACTGAAGTTACATCCATTTATGACGGCGATACATTCAGGGTTAATATTGCAGAATACCCGAGCATAATCGGCGAAAGAATACCTATTCGTATAAATGGTATTGACACGCCTGAGCTGAGAGGAAAATGCAAACAGGAAAAAATTCTTGCAAGAAAAGCCAAACAAGTAACTGTAAATATACTTCGTAATGCAAAAGTCATAGAGCTTCGCAATATGCACCGTGGAAAGTATTTTAGAATTGTTGCAGATGTATATGTAGATGGTAAAAGTGTTGCTAAAGAGCTGGTTAAGAGAGATCTTGCCGTTATATATCATGGTCACAAAAAGAGTAACTGGTGCAAATAACACTTTAGATATTTTTACTTCAAAAAGTGCAATTTTTGCACAATGTTTAAATATTCATTTAACACATCTTAAACCCCCATTTAATACCCCTCAAAACTAATTCAAATCTTTAAGTTTAAGCTTTTTTAGTTCCTTAGTAACTCTACCTAAAAACCACTTATTACCATTAAAACCCCATAAACAGGGCTTTAAAATAGTTCCTTAGTCTGTTCCTTAGTAGTTCCTTAGTGCCAAAAACCTCTTAAGAAACCCCACTTACCCCAACAACCCAACCCCTACAAATCCCTAAAATACGCTATCTTACATTTAAGCTTTACAGTAGGGACATTTCATATTCCACTAATTGGGACATTTTAAACGCGATTTTACACTATAGTACATTACAGTTTTTTATAAAAACAAGATTTAATAAAGTGAAAAATATTATATACGAAGTCACTAATTAGGGAGTGTTAGAAATTTTGTGTCAATCCGATAGAATAACATATTCTAAAGGAAAGACACATGAAAGAGACATTTGATTTAAATGAAGCACTT
>NZ_FOXB01000029.1 GCF_900115615.1 Hydrogenimonas thermophila
TCATCATCAAAACACTTCGCAGTTTTGAAGTGTTTTAAAAATGAAACAAAAAGGTATGTTTTTTTTTAAAATTTCAGCCGTTTAAGTTGTTTCTTATAAAACGGCTTTGTTTGCACAATCTATAGAAATAAAATGGTTTTCCTGTTTTTGTATAAGCAATAGCTGCCCAGACATAGTATTTATTTAATTTAGTGCCAACAAATGTAAAAAGTTCATCCATTACACTATATTCGAAAGACAAAGAATCTCTGATTTTTTGAATACTCTCTTGGTAAAATTCAATCGTTTGCTTCATCTTTTTTTTTCAGATGATGTTGTACTGCTTTAAGTGAAATTCCAAGAATCCGTGCTATCTTTCTTTGTTCTCCTTTCTCTTCATACATTTTATGAATCAACTCTATCTTCTCTTGAGACAGATGATGAAATTTCTCTTGAGTTGTAAAATAGTGTCCGCACTCTTGGCATTTATATCTTTGAACCTTACGATCAACTAACTTCTTAAACCCTGATTTTACTATTCGCTTTGATTGACATTTTTTACACTCTTTTGGTCTCATATCTTTACATAAGCAAATTGTGTACCTTTTTTGTCAGTGCCTTATCTATATAATAAAATATATTTATTATTGATCTTGTAAGAAATCTTATGCTACACTTTATTTAATTTTATGGGGACTTGCAGTAGTTTTATAACTTATTCAAAGGTGCAGAAAAATAGTATCCTTGAAAATAATCTATTCCCATACTCTTTAATTTATTAAATATCTCTTCATTTTCTACAAACTCAGCTACAATTTTTCTATTTGCCTTCTTTGCAAATGTAATAATTGTATTAACAATAATTTCAGAATTCTTATCATTTAAAATATTTTTTATTAAACTTCCATCAATTTTTATAATATCAGCATTAAGATTTAACAAATAATCAAAATTTGCATAACCACTTCCAAAATCATCTATTGATATTTTGCAACCTTCTTTTTTTAACTCTTTTAAAAACTCATTTGCTTCTACCAAATCTTTTATATCTTCATCTTCAACTATCTCAAAATTTATTCTATTTTTATCTGAAAACTCTCTTACTTGTTTTAAAATAAACTCTCTCATTCCCTTATCTGCAAGATCTTTTATACTTAAGTTTATTGATAATTCATAGTTTTCATCTTTAAATCGTTTAAATGTTTTGATAATTACTGTTTTCGTAATTTCAAAATATAATCGAGACTTTTTTGCTGTATCTAAAAAGAAATATGGAGTAATAACTTTTTTATCTTCATCTATCAATCTTACAAGTGCTTCATATTTAACTATATTTCCATCTCTATCAACAATAGGTTGAAAATAAGGAATAATTCTACCTTCGTCCAAAGCACTTTTTATCTTTTTTAACCAAACTAAATGATCTTTATATTTTTCTCTAATACTATGAGCTTCTGAACAAAATACTATATCTTTATTTAATATTTTTGTTGCATCCAATGCCGTAATTGCACTTATGAATGTTTTTTTACTATATGAAATGCCAGCTCTAGTCTTTATATAAATTTCATTATTATCAATTATATAAGGTTCTTCTATTTTTTTAAGTAACTTTACTGTGTATTCATAAATTTCATCTTTTGTAATACACTCCTTTAATATAGCAAACTCATCTACTTTTATATGAAAAAGTCGATCTTTATTTAATCTCTTAGCCATTTCAACTACTAACTTATCTGCAATCTCTTCTCCATAATAAAAATTTATCTCTTTAAACTGATCTATATCTATCAATATAATGCAAGATGAAGAATCTATTTCTAATGTCTTAATCAACTTTTTTCTATTTGGTAAATTTGTTAAGTGATTATAATAAAATCTAAAATATGTCTCTTTTTGGTACTCTTTAATTGATTTCACACTTTTATTTAAAATAAGTTTCATATTTTCAAACTCTTGGTAATGCAACTTACTTTTTAAAAGTTTAAATATACGATTTGAGAAATATTTTTCAAAATGAGAATTGATTTTTTCAATATCCTTTAATATATTTCTATTTATTTTCAAAAAAAGATATACACCTATAAAATATATTAACATTAAAAAAGATATTATTTTTATAAACAATTCAGTAACAGTTGACTGAGCTTTTTGAAGAGGAATTTTTACAGAGATTACTCCTCTTATATCTCCAATTTTATAATTAAAAGCACTGTTTCCATATATATCTACAATTTTTTTATATAGTTGAGGTGGAATTTTTTCTACAGGACCATGACATTTTAAACATTTTTTAGTTATTTTTAAAGGATAAAAATATTGAAGTTCTTTCTTATTATGTTGACTATTTTCATAAAATTTAAAAAGCTCTTTTGCATTTGGATTCTTTTTAAAATACTCTATAGCTTCTAACTCACTTCTATCTGGTTTATTTAATTTATTTCTATATTTATCAGAAACTTGTCTTATAATAAAATTTTCTTTTTTTTTAATTATTAGTGCTATTTGATTTACACTGTAGGCTGGAGTCAATGAAAAAGGATGAATTTTATTATTTGTCAATTTTACATATAAAGATACTTTAGATAAATATTCACGTGTATAAAAAAGTGTATGTGCCACTAGCCTTGCTTTTTGAATCTCTTGATCCATTATTAATTTATTTATTGCTATATAAGATAGAATCAATACGATTATAAACCCTATACCTGAAACTATAAAGATTGCTACCATTTCATTTTTAATCTTTTTTAATTTCATCCTTGATTCTACCTTAACTTAATATATCATAAAATTTAATGATATATTATTTTGTCACGTCCTGTAGTTTTAGCTTCATAAAGTCTTTTATCTGCAGCTTTAATTAAATCATCAAGATTATATCCACTCTCCAACGTATCAGTAATACCTGTACTGAATGTATAACAAATCTTCTCTTTACCTATATGTATACACCCATTTTTCTTAAGTATTTCTCTTGTTCTTTCAATAATACTTTGTGCTTCATTTTTATCAACATATGGCATTAAAATAAAAAATTCTTCTCCTCCTAGTCTAAACACAAGATCACTCTCTCTTACAGAATTTTTTATGAGATGTGCAAACTGCTTTAGAACGATGTCTCCAACATCATGTCCATAAGTGTCATTTATATTTTTAAAGTGATCAATATCTAAATAAGCAGCTGCAATTGGATAGCTATAACGTTTTGATTTTAGAAGTTCTATACGTGAAATTTCATTTAAATAGTAACGATTATGCAAACCTGTCAAACTATCTGTAATAGCCATTGTATATATTTTCTTTTTTTCATTCTCCATTTTATATATTTCTGTCTCATGTTTTGCAATAATATTTATTGGAATTTCTAATTTTTTTAAAACCTCTATTGCCTCATTATTCTGTTTAAACCCTTTTTCAAGAACAAAAATACCTATTCCTATAACTCTTTTATCATAATCTAATAAAGGAAAAAGATATAGTGTATATTCTTTATCAAATTTTATAAACTTAAACTCTTTACTTGAGATAAAATATCTCTCTTTATCATCAATAATATCTTGATACTTCTTTAAAACTTCATCTTTTTTTGTATCACATTCAAGAATTTCGGAACTAAATGAGTCAAGTTTTATAAAATAATCATTATCAATTAATGCAAGAGCTTGAATATTTTTTAATGGTAATATTCCTCTTAATATATTTAAAATTTTCTGAGTATCTGTTTGAAAACTCTCAAAATATGCTGCAACCTCAAAAATTTTAGAAAGATTTTCATCGAATTTTGAAACAAATTCAATATCTTTTACACCTTCATATTCAAGGTAAATACCACACTCAAGTTCACGTAAATGCTTAATTATATATGGAATCATCTCTTTTTTTATTATAGAACCATGTTGTGGTGCTATTAGATCTATCTCATATTTTTCAATATTATCAAGTCCATGGTTTACAATCTGTTTAGATGGCATATAGTGTGTATGAAAAGGAACCATTGATTCAAAGTAACTTTTAGCATCTTTAGCATATAGATGAAACTCTTTTGTAAATCCTCCAAAAATATCACTAGAAAAAAGTATTTTTGTTTCAGGATCATATGTACAAAATGCTCCTGGAAAATGCATATATGGTGTAAATATAAAATTAAATGTTCTATCTCCAGCTTTTAATTTCCATCCATTATCTTGAATTTCATAAAAGTCAATTCCCCAATCATAATGCTCAAGTAGCTCATATACACGCCAATGTGTAACTAAAAACCGTCCTTCTATTCCAATTTCATCAAGCATATCAGTAATTCCTGATGTAATATCTGGATCTTGATGATGACATACTATATATTTAATATTTTCGAGAGGCATTAGTTGCAAAATCTTTTTTCTTGTATATGGCCAAGTAAGCTTTGAACCAGGATCAAAAAGAACACTCTCTTTTCCATTATCAATTAAGTAAACATGACACTGAAAAGGATCTCCATCAAGTACATGCCCAACCCACCAAATTTTTGGTGCTATTTCAACTGGATCGTTTATATAATTTATGGCCGATTCCTGCATAATAAATTTCCCTTATAGTTATTATTATCCACATATACATATGAAATAGTATGTTTAAATATATCTAAATTTTCACTTAAAATATATATTGTAATGTTTACATTAAAATATATATTGTAATTTTGTTACATTAATTACAAAAATTATTATATTTTGCTTTCAATGAAAAAATTTAGATATTTTACATAAATCAAATTTAAGTACAAATTAAAAAAATTTAATTATAATAATTAAGTTTAAGTTATCAGATAGGAGTAAGTTATGGTTCATATGCTTTTTTTTAGAATGAGAATTATTCATTGGGTTGGAATTTTTTTATTACTGTTAAATGCATTCTTATTTACAGACAATATTATTGGTACTATTGTTCAAATAGTAATTGCTGTTGTAATACTACTACATGACATAGATGAAAAAATCAATGGTGTAGATATTACAAAAAAAACTATCTCATATTTACAAAATATGAAACTTTCTGAACCACTGACAATTGATGCTAAATTTAGTAAAGAATATAATGATTTAATAGAAGCGGTTAATAATTTTAGAGAGAAAATTTTAGCTGTTATCGATTTAAATGATCTCATTAGAGATACTGAATATATAAGTCAAAAGATAGACCATTTATCAATAAAAATAGATGAATCTATGAAAAAAACTGATAATATTTCAAAAGAAATTATTGAGTCTCTTCAATTAGCAACAGATGAAAGCAAAAAAAATATTGAATATTCTGAAATTTTACAAAAAGAGATCTCTAAAACTGGTGAAATGATATCTGATACACAAAAAGATATTAATGTTTTAGATGAAAATGTACATATGTATTATGAAAAAAATTTAGAAGTACGAGAGCAGTTAAAATCACTTAGTGATACAACAGTTCAAATTAAAGAAATTCTTGGAATTATCTCAGATATTGCTGAACAAACAAATCTTTTAGCACTTAATGCTGCTATTGAAGCTGCCCGTGCAGGAGAACATGGGCGAGGTTTTGCTGTTGTTGCAGATGAAGTAAGAAATTTAGCTGAAAAGACACAAAAAAGTTTAGGAGAGATTAATATTACAATAAATACTATTGTTCAATCTGTTGAAGATGTAAGTAGTAAAATGGAATCTAATGCAGAATCAATGAGTCATCTTGTTGAAATAAGTAAAAACTCTTATAGTAAATTAAAAGATGCAAATGAAAATATAACATATGTAAATAATTTAAGCAAGGAAGATACAGCAAATTCAAAAATTATAGATAATGAAGTTATTAAATCAAAAAATGCTGTTGAAATTTTATATGAGCAACTTCATGAAGATATTGATCAAATTAAAGAGAGTCATCAATTTATCAATACATTAACAAGAAAAATTGCAATGTTAAAACAACATATATCAACAATTTAAAAAAACTGTAATTTACTTTTTAATTTAGGTAAAAGTCGTGTAGCTTCAGAAACTCCTATTTCATAAGCTTCATCGGCATGTTTTAAGTCAAAAATATTAAATTTATCACATGAAGATGGCTCAATAAAAAAATCACAATCTTTCTTAGAGGTTTCAATATTTGAATTCATCATAAGAATAAGCGCTCTTAATGTTGTTTTCAAAAGATTGGTTGGATTTTTTTTTACTACTGGATTTACATTTATACCAATAATTGGCAAACCTGTTTTCTTTAAAGGTATAACAGGCAAGTTGTCTATAAAACCTCCATCAGCGAGCAACATTCCATCATGTTTTACAGGAGAAATAATAGGCACAAGAGATGATGAAGCTATAGACAATTCAACAACCGGACCATTTTCAAAATAATAGATTTTTCCACTCAATAGATCTGTACAAGCAATAAATAATTTACTCTTACTATCTTCAATATTTTTAATTGTTAAATTGTTATAAAGTATCTCTCTTACTCCATTAAGACCAAAAAGACCGCCTCTTCTTATACCCTTCATTAAATCCCATATCTTAATAGTTTTAACAATTTTCAATATCTCTTCAGGGGATTTTCCATCACACAATAATGCACCTATAAGTGCACCAGCACTACTACCGCTTATAGCTTCTATTTTAAAACCATTATCTATTAAAACTTTAATTATTCCAAGATGAGCAACTGCACGAACACCACCTCCAGAAAGAGCCAGTGCTATCTTCAACTTTTTACTCCAAAATTTTCTCTAACAGCTTCTAGAATTCGTCTTCTTAACTCAATTCCCAACTCTTTGCCACTATATCCCTCTTTTATAAGATCAGCCGGCTTAACTCCAGGAACAAATATCTTGTCGTAAATATCAAGTTTTTTTGCACGCTCAACAGTGTTGTCTGCATAAACTCCCAACCATTTACATATAGGCATTCTAAGAGATACTGCACCTAAAAAACGATCTGTAATTTTATGTGGAACTTTTGTATGAGTTCTAAGTGTTTTAATATAAATATTTGGAGTATGGATAGCTTTACAGAGACTCTCTGCATTTTTATGTAAATCTGTAGAGATGATATATAAAAAATAGTAAGGACGCATACTGCTATCTTCTACTGTTCTGGCTTTTCTCATATGACGTGATATTTTTATTAACTCTCTTATATTCAGTTCTATCCCTAAAATTTTTTTACCTATCAAAAGATCATTCATATAAAAAAGACCATAATAGAGCCACTCAGCATTAAACATCTTTTCAAATTCCCAAAATACTCTTTCGCCTGTAAGATCATCAAGAGATATTTTTCTCATAATTTCTCTGCTATTGGAATCAATTCTAAATTTTAGACGTGCAGCAAACTGCATGGCCCGTAATACTCTAAGAGAGTCTTCCTGAAACTTTTTTGGGTCAACTACTCGAATAACTCTATTCTTAATATCATTTAAACCACCCCAGTGGTCAATAATCTCTCCATTTGACAGATCAAGCATCAATGCATTCATTGTAAAGTCTCTTCGCCTAGATGCCTCTTTGCTATCTAGTGCTAACTCTACTTCAAAACCACGATGTCCAATTCCAACTTTTCGCTCAATTCTTGGTAAAGCAAGATCAACTTTATTATATTTATAAACAAAAAAACTTTTACCTACACCTTTTGCTCCAAGTTTTTTCATTGCTTTGTCAAATTCATTAGGATCTATATTGAAACACTCTATATCTAAATCATATATTTCTCGTCCCATTACCATGTCACGTACGGCACCACCTACCAGATAGAGCCGTACATATGGGTAATTGATCTTAAAAAAGTTAAGTATGAAGTCTAACTCTGATTGAAGTGATGAAGAGGCTAACGGTAATTTCACAGTTTTTTTAATTTTGTAATACGTTCATCAAGGAGTGCCAAAAGATACTCTAAAAAATTCAGTGTTAAATCTATTTTTGATTCAACTGAACTATTATTTGGTGATTGAAAACCTTCAAACAGAACAAGTAAACGCTCACGAAGACTTTCTAAAAACTGACACTCTTCCTGAATCCAAGATTCTTCTTCATTTTGATTTATGATCTCTTTGTCATCTTTTTTTTCATTAATGGCTATGTTTTTTGAAACCTCTTGTGATGGTATACCTTTTGATTCATTTTTTTGAGTCTCTTCATCTACACTTCTTTGTATATCTTCACTTATTTCTGAAAGTGTTGATAATATAACATCTTTGAGTTCCACCAGTTATCCTTCTAACCCAGCAAGCCATTGCTCAAACTGAGCAAACTCTTCCTCAGTCTGCATTGTAATAAAAAACTTTTTCATTGCTTCATTAACACCTGAAAAGTGGCGATGAATACCTGATAACCGACGTATTGCTACTCTTGCTTCATGATTATCAGGTTCTTTTTTTAAAATTTCTTGATAAATATGCAAGGCATCCTCTTTTAAGCCCTGCATTTCATAAATTTGTGCGAGAGTGACTGTATGCATGTCTTATTTAGAAGCAGCATAATTTGCAATAATAGAGCCTATTTCACTTGTTGAGCAAACCTCTTTTGCATCATAAGAGCTTAAATCTTGAGTTCTATAACCTTCACTAAGTGTCTGTTTAATTGCTTGTTCAATTCTCCCTGCAGCTACTTCTTCATTTAAAGCATAACGCAACATCATTGCTGCACTGGCAATTGTAGCAATTGGGTTTGCAATCCCCTGCCCTGCAATATCAGGTGCAGAACCGTGGATAGGTTCATAAAGACCAAACTTTTCACCAATAGATGCAGAAGGAAGCAATCCAATTGAACCACTGAGCATACTTGCTTCATCGCTTAGAATATCTCCAAAAATGTTTCCTGTAAGTATGACATCAAACTGTTTTGGATCACGTATTAGCTGCATTGCAGCATTATCAACATACATGTGAGTTAGAGTTACTTCAGGATACTCTTTTGCTATCTCTTCAACTGTATCTCTCCATAACTGGCTAACATCAAGTACATTTGCTTTATCTACAGAACAGACACGTTTGCTTCGTTTCATAGCAATATCAAATGCTACTCTTGCAATACGCTCAATTTCAGGCTTGCTATAAACCATTGTATTGAAAGCTTTATTGCCATCATTTCCTCTAGGCTGACCAAAATAGATACCGCCTATCAGCTCTCTAACAACTATTAAATCAACGCCTTGAACTACAGATGGTTTAAGAGTTGATGCATTTACTAATTCATTATAAACTGTAACAGGACGAATATTTGCAAAAACTTCCATCTCTTTACGAAGTTTCAATAGCCCTGTTTCAGGACGTTTTTCACGAGGTAAATTGTCCCATTTTTCTCCGCCTATTGCACCAAAAAGTACTGCATCAGCCTGTTTTACACCTTCTAGCGTCTCTTTAGGTGCAGGATCATCTGTTGCATCTATAGCTGCACCGCCTAGTAGATACTCATCATACTTAAGCTCAAATCCTTCTGCATAACTAACGGCATCAAGAACTTTTACAGCCTCTTCAATGATTTCAGGACCAATTCCATCACCCTTGATCAAGGCTATCTTATAACTTCTTGTCACGCTTGCTCCTTTTTAAGCATTTCAGCTTTAGCATAGTTAATAAGCCCTCCACAAGCTAGAAGTTCTTGCATAAATTCAGGAATCGGGTGAAATTTATATGTGATATTTTTGTTAATATCAATAATATTTCCCTTATCCATCTCTATTGAAATAAGATCACCTTCACTTATTTTATCTGTCTCATTGAGTTCAAAAATTGGTAGTCCCATATTAAAAGCATTACGATAAAAAATACGAGCGAAACTCTTTGCAACAACAGCCGATACACCTGCTGCTTTAAGTGCGATTGGGGCATGCTCACGGCTACTTCCACATCCAAAATTTTCACCCGCAACAATAATATCACCAGGCTGCATCTTTTTTACAAAATCTGGATCCGCATCTTCCATGACATGCTTTGCAAGTTCATGTGGATCAGAAGTGTTAAGATAGCGAGCTGCAATAATAAGATCAGTATCGATATTGTCACCGAATTTCCATACTTTTCCAGTAATGATATTCATCAAATTCCTTTAAAAAAGGAGGGTTCTCTCCCTAAAATTTGCGGCAATTATATCAAAAATGAGATTAATTACCTATTTACTATGGAAACTATCGTTTCAGATTATTAACAATCTGAAGCATACTGTCGCTTGTTGTAATAGCTTTAGAGTTAGCTTCATATGCACGCTGCCCTGTAATAAGATCAGTCATCTCTTCAACAAGTTGTACATTACTCATCTCAACAAAACCTTGTCTTATCTGACCAAGCCCATTTTGCCCTGCAACACCTTCTATGGGATCCCCAGATGCAGATGTATTAACATAAAGGTTATCACCAAGAGCATGAAGACCTGCTGGGTTAATAAAGTTTGTAAGCTGAATCTGACCAATCGCAGTAGACTCTTGTTGACCTGCTTGAAGTACAGAAACTGTTCCGTCTGTACCTATTGAAATAGCAACCGCATCAGGAGGTATGACAATTTCAGGCGAAAGTTTATATCCATCAGAATTTACAATTGTTCCATTGCTGTCTAATTTAAAAGATCCATTACGTGTATATGCTTCAGTACCATCAGGCATTGTTATCTTAAAAAATCCATTTCCGGTAATTGCCAAATCAAGATTATTACCTGTCTCTTTAAAGTTCCCCTGACTAAACTGTTTAGCAATAGCTGTAGGACGAACACCCAAACCTACAGATATTCCAGTGGGAGAATTTGACTGCTCACTTGTAGCAGTTCCAGCATACTCCATAGTCTGATACATCAAATCAGCAAACTCTGCTCGCTGCTTTTTGTAACCTATTGTATTGACGTTTGCAATATTGTTTGACGTAGTATCTATCTGCATCTGTTGAGCTATCATTCCTGTTGCAGCTGTATAAAGTGAACGTATCATCTTATTATTCCTTTAATTTATGCTCTTACTGATGCTAATTTGGTAATTGCATCTCTGTTAATATCATCCATTTGAGTAGTCATAGCTTTTTGGTACATCTCAACCAACCTGTTTGTCTCAATAAGCGCACTCATTTCACGAACAGGATTTACATTACTCTTTTCTAACATACCCTGATAAACAGATACCGGATTATCTACTATACGCATTTGAAGTTCCGGCTCTTCTGCATCTAATGTAAATAGATTTTCACCCACTGATTTTAAAGATTTTAAATCATCTACTCGTACAACCATAATATCATTTCTATAAACAGGTGTATCAAAAGCTGTTTGATCCAAATATTTTATTTTTCCACTTTTATCTATCATAATATCAACTGCATTAACAGGAAGTTCAATTGGCTGTTGATTTTTAAAATAACTTTTTGAAAGAACCAAATACCCCTCTTTTGTAACCATTTGCCCTTTTTCATTAAGAGAAAAAGCACCATCTTTTGTCAATCTTATTCCATCAGGAGTTTTTACTGCAAAAAATAGATTCTCTTCGCCAAGAGCCAAATCAAGTTTATTATCTGTTTTAACCATAGATCCTAGTGAAAAGTCTTTGTATGATTCAACTATTCTAGGAACTCTGTTTAAAGATCTATTTAAAAACTTTGCAGCATCTTTTGTATTATTGTTAAGTGGAAGTTCATCACGTTTTTCTTGGTATAATCTCATAAAATCACCAATTACCTGGTCATCTTTTTTAAATCCGTTTGTATTAACATTTGCAAGGTTGTTACTTATTTGATCAAGTCTATTAAACTGTGTCACCATCGCACCGGTAACAGCATAAAATCCATTTTGCATTCCAACCCTTTTAAATAAAACTTACATTTACTACAAGCAAATTATGTTCCAAGTTAAATTTTTTTAAAAAGGTTAAAAATTTTAAACTCTTTCCGATATTATTATAAACTTTTAACATCCATTTGGATATAATCACCCCTACTCTCACGAAGGAGCTTTCCTTACATGACTGCCAAAGAGCTTAACCAAAAGTTGGAACAACTGTTTGAAGACAGTAAAAATGAAAAATATATAACCTACGAAAAAATTGTTGAAGTTTTTGAAAAACAGCCAACCCTTGCCCAGGCTAAAAATATTTTAAAACTGGCAAAAAAACATGGTGTCAACATAATAACTTCTAGTGAACGTGCAATGCTTCTAAATATTGAAGAGGCTGAAAAACGTGAATCTGAACGACAAAAGCTAAGTGATGATTCTTTAGAGGAAGAGTTTGACTTTACACGTGAAAAAGAGCTTCTTGAGTGGTCTAGAAGTGATTCACCTGTTCGTATGTATCTACGTGAAATGGGACAGATTCCTCTTCTTACAAAAGAGGAAGAGATAGAGATCAGCAAAAAGATCGAAATGGGTGAAGATATCATTATCGATGCTATTTGCTCTGTTCCTTACCTAATAGATTTTATTTTAGATTACAAAGAGCCTCTAATAAATAGAGAGCGTCGTGTTAAAGAGCTTTTTAAAAGCTTTGAAGATGATACAGAAGATGAAACAGAAGAGAGTGAAGTAACTAAAAAGAATAATAAGCAGGATAAGCGTGTTCAAAAAGTTATTGAAAGTTTCAAAGCACTCGAAAAGGCTAAAAAAGATTGGCTAAAAACACTCAGTAAAGCACCTGCTGAAGATGCCAGCGAAGAGGAGAAGTTTCATTATGAGCTTCAACTCTCTTTTAAGAAAAAGACTCTTAAAGAGAGACTTCTTGATCTTGGACCTACTTCCAAACTTATTAATGAGCTGGTTAAAGCTATGGAAACAGCTCTTAAAAGCGATGAAGGTTTTGAGAAAGAACTTAAACGACTTGAGTACCGCTTGCCGCTTTTCAATGATCAGTTAAAAGAGAATCACAAAAAAATTCTTGAGAATATTGTAAATATGAGCAAAGAAGAGATAGCTGCTGCAGTACCAGAAGCTACTATGGTAAGCACATATTTACAAATCAAAAAGCTATTTCAAACTAAAGAGGCAAGTAAAGACAGCTTTAATCTTGACCCTGAAAAACTTCAAGAGATTCTTGAACAGATTAAACGAGGTAAAAAGATTTCAGAAGAAGCAAAAACACGAATGGCTAAATCAAACCTTCGTCTTGTTGTCTCTATTGCAAAAAGATATACAAACCGCGGTCTGCCATTCCTTGATCTGATCCAAGAAGGAAATATTGGATTGATGAAAGCGGTTGACAAGTTTGAATATAAAAAGGGTTATAAATTCTCTACATATGCAACTTGGTGGATACGTCAGGCAATTAGTCGTGCTATTGCTGATCAGGCAAGAACAATTCGAATTCCTATCCATATGATTGAGACAATCAACCGCATTAATAAAATTATGCGTAAACATCTGCAAGAGACTGGAAAAGAGCCTGATGTAGAGACAATTGCCAAAGAGGTAGGATTAAGTGTTGACAAAGTAAAAAATGTCATAAAAATCACAAAAGAGCCTGTCAGCCTTGAAGCACCTGTAGGAAGCGAAGAGGATGGACGTTTTGGTGACTTCATTGAAGATAAAAGCTCTGCAAGTCCTGTAGAAGCGGTAATGAAAGAGGATCTTAAAGAGCAGATTGATGATGTATTAGATCAGCTTAATGAACGTGAAAAAGCTGTTATATGCATGCGCTTTGGATTAATGGATGATGAGAGTGACCGCACTCTTGAAGAGATAGGTAAAGCTTTAAATGTTACTCGTGAGCGCGTACGCCAAATTGAAAGCAGTGCTATTAAAAAGCTTAAACATCCTAAAGTTGGTAGAAAACTAAAAAACTATATTGAAGAGTAGTTAAGATAATGGATTTTTACGAAAAGTGGCTTGAGTATGACTACAATCCATGGATACTCTTTGACAGTAACGGCAGAGTAAAAACATTAAATCAAGAAGCTCAATTTCTTCTTGCTGAAGTAACAGCCAGTGAAGTCTTTGAACTGGCTGTTACTTATGCCAATCAGTCTTACGGCTTTAAAACAACAATGATAGACCTGGAATTTGGGAAATATGAGTTTTTTGGCATAATGGTTGGCTATGAGGATAATGAAAATATAGCCATTAGGCTTTACCAAAGACCTCCTGAACGCATTTCAGAACCTCATCTTCAAAAGCTCTCTTCTCATAATATCTACACTCTTATTAACCTGGCAATAAGCACAAGCTCTATAAATAGAAAACATGGCTTTACTACAACTCTTGACCCAGCTTTTCCTGAAATAAAAATAGACCCGGAAGTATTTGTAAAAATATTGAATGACATTATTGCGTGTATGGAAGATAGTGATACAGTAGACATTCAGCTATCACTAAAAACAGGCGAAACAATAAAGTTTGACGGCAAACGACACCCTATCTTTCAATTATCAATTTATGGTAACTTAAAACCTGAGTGCAATATTCCACTTTTAAAGAAGTTGGCCACCAAGCTTAATGGCTATATTGTAAAAAAGGCAGACCATATAAGCATAGAAGCCCCTCTTATCGTCTAAAATAGAGATACCCTGCTACAAGCAAAGGTGCTACTGTACTGCCTAAAAGAAAAACAACTGCATCAAAAATATCTGCTGAAATTAACTTATAAACAGTTACTATTAAAATAACATATGCAATCAAACGATAAATAGAAATAGCTGGTTTTGAAGTTTTAATTATAGCCTTTAAACCTCTTTTAGAGCGTTTTAAACGAAGTTTCTCCTCTTTTAAAAGCTCTTTTGGATCATCTGGAACTTCATTCTCTTCATCCCATAACCCATATTTATCATCTATCTGTTCAGTAATATCGGGCAAATTATGATTAGTTGTCACTTCATCTGCACCATCTACCAATCTATAGTAACCAAATGCTGAAGCAGCTACAACCAGCATAGCACTAATATAACCTGCTGTAGCATTTATTAGTGCTATTTGACCGCCCGTGAACCAGGCTGAGCCAGCTAGTATAATCAATACAAAAAAAGCAAGAATCGATATATTACGAATCATCGTTATCATCAATGTTAGAGTAATTTTTATATTTTGGATCGTTTTTTAATTCATCCAAAGATTTCACCTGTTTTTTATATGCTTTATAGACATTCAAAATTGCAGCTGCAACTCCCCAGAAAACTCCAAGCCATAAAAGCCAGGGAACACCAAAAAGGTTTTTCATCCCTATGCCTAGAGCTATGCCTATAAGAACGGCAACGACCATTGAAATACCTAAAGAGAGGTCATAAGCCCCCTCCACTACTTTTTTGACTTTAGGTTTATCTTGACTCATTTTAGAGTTCCCATAACTTCCCTAGCATTTCTAATAGTCTCATCAATCATTACATCCGTTGTTTTTGTAGAGATAAATCCAGTTTCAAACTGACTGCAAGCAAAATAAAAACCTCGATCAAGCATTGCCTGGTGGAATTTTGCAAAACGATCTGTATCACTATTTAGAGCATCATCAAAGTTTTTAACTGGTCTATCATTAAAGAAGAAACCAAACATACTTCCTCGAACATCAACTTGCAAAGGAATTCCATTATCATCAGCAGCACTCTTAAGACCATTAACTAAGCGTTCTGCTCTCATTTGTAAAACTTCATAAATTGCTACATCTGCTTTAAGTTGGCGAATTTGAGCAAGTCCTGCTGCCATTGCTACCGGATTACCGCTAAGAGTTCCAGCTTGATAGACAGGACCTTCTGGACTAAGCTTGCTCATAATGTCAGTTCGTCCACCAAATGCTCCAACTGGCATACCACCGCCTATAACTTTTCCTAAAGTTACTAAGTCAGGCTTGACTTCTGTTAAACCTTGAGCACCGGTAAGTGAAGCTCTAAATCCACTCATAACCTCATCAAAAATTAGCAATGCTCCATTTGCATCACACAATTCTCTAAGCTCTTTTAAAAACTCTTCATCTGCAGGAACAAGCCCCATATTTCCTGCAATTGGCTCAATAACAACACAAGCAATATTGTCACTTGCTTCAAAGCATCTCTTTACACTCTCAATATCGTTATAATCAGCCAAAAGTGTGTGTTTGGCAAAATCACCAGGCACACCCGGTGAATTTGGTGCTCCAAATGTAGCTGCACCACTGCCTGCTTGTACCAGCAATGAATCGCTGTGTCCGTGATAGCACCCTTTGAACTTAACAATGTCATCACGTCCTGTAAATCCGCGTGCCAATCTAATAGCACTCATAACTGCTTCTGTACCGCTGTTTACAAATCGTACTTTATCAATAGCAGGAAAAAGTTCAACAATCTCTTTTGCAAGCTCAGTCTCTAAAAGTGTTGGTGCACCAAAACTAAGCCCACGTCTTAATGTTTCAATTACAGCAGCCTCTACCGTAGGATCGCAATGTCCAAAAATAAGTGGTCCCCAACTCTGTACGAAATCCACATATCTGTTACCATCAATATCAACTAAGTAACCACCTTCTCCTCGCTCAATAAAAGGAGGTGTACCGCCAACGCTTCCAAAAGCACGTACAGGAGAATCAACACCACCAGGAATTACCTTTTTTGCTTCTGCATATGCCTCTATGCTTTTAGTATGCTTCATTAATATTTTCCTTATATTTTTTTCTTTGAATTATATGCAAAATGCGGTTAATAAAGTATAATACAATACTTTTTTTAAGGCTAAGAATGAATCGACGAAAATTTTTAACATTACTTTTGTCACTGTTCATTCATCTACTGCTTTTTATTTCTCTATGGATCCTTTTACCTAAAGAGAAAAAAGAGTTAAACTCATCAGGTGCAAAACGCGTACAACTGAATCTTAGTGATTTTGTCATACCTAAGCCTGAAAAACCAAACCAAAAAGCTGAATCTCTAAAATCTAAGACTCAAACTAAGCCAAAACCCAAAAAAGTGAAAAAAAAGATCATTCAAAATTCAAAACCTAATATCCAAAATTTAAAAAAAACACCTACTATTCCTAAAAAAAAGCCCACTGTTAAAGAAAAGCCTAAAAAAAGTGTAAAAAAAATCAAACAAAAAGAGTTAAATAAAACAAAGCCTAAACTTTTAAAAAAACCTACTATTAAACAGAAACCAAAAAATGAACACAAAACTTTTAAAGAAACTAATTCAACATCTAATATTCAACATCAAACATCAAAAAAAGATGCACTATCTGCATTAGCTGGAGCATTAGGAGCTCCTGCAATGGAAGAACCAACACCAAAGCCTCCTTCAATCGATCAAATAAACAACAGCTTTTCTCAAAGAGAGTTTTACGCTCTATATAAAGATGAGTTTGATCACTTTTCTCCTGACCAGAAAAAATTTATTAAAAATAATCTTGCTAGGATTCAGGGAATTACTCAACACTATCTTACAGTTAGAGGTTATCCATATTTTGCAGGAAGAATGGGACAGCAAGGTACAAATGTAGTAGAGTTTTATCTACTTCCAAATGGAGATATAACAGACTTAAAAATCATAACCCCAACTGGTTATGAGCAGTTAGACCAAAACTCTTTAGATACTATTAAAGCTGCATATAAAGATTACCCAAGACCAAAAGAGAAGACTAAAATAAGATTCTATATACACTACTCAATCTATTAATAAGGATACATAACTTAATACAAAAATCCAAATAACCAAAGAGGTATCTTATTGCCAAATCCTATCTCAATATCATCTATTGCTAAAAAACTATTGGCTATATCTTTTATTTGAGTAAAGTCTTTATTTTTACCGCCTATCTCTACTACATATTTTTCATCTACTAAAAAATCACCTCTATCTACAAAATAGATGGAGTAATTAAAAGAGATCATTGAACTAAAAAAAGTCTCTCTAATTGTTCCTATGTCACTATTTTTACAAAGTGTACTTAGTAAATTTGTATTTGATAGATAGAGTTTATCTGGTTTTTGAAGTGTTTTAAATCTTTTTGCTTCATAAATGATGTGTCTAAGAAGTTCTGCACGATGTAGGTACTCTATATATTTATAAAGTGTGGCTTTTGATATACCTATGGTTTTAGATAATTTTTCTATAGAGAGTTCAAGTGGTTTTGAAAGACAGATAGATAAAAGTAACTTTTTTAGTTTTTCTATCTTTAATGCATTTACTCCATAAAGCATTGCAATATCAGTAAACAAAACAGTGTTTATAGTGTCATTTATTTTTTGATAGTAGCTTGGCTTATCACTAAAATAGAAAGGGTATGCTCCTTTATTTTGATACTCTTTAAAAATTTTTAGTATCTTTTTATCATCTAACTTTGTTAATATCTCATCAGCTATTTTAGTATGATTTGAAACTATTTCATCTAAGCTAAATGAGTTTAAATTAATTCCATACTCAAGTGCAATGTATTCTCTAAGTGAAAGAATTGGTAAATGAAACATTGAGTATCTTCTAGCAAATGAAGCATTTGTAAGTTTAATAGCACTGCTTCCGCTAAAGATAACTTTGATGTCTAAAAAGTCATAAATAGATTTTAGATTCTGTTCAAAATCTTTTGCTTCATGTATCTCATCTATCAATATACACTTTCCGCCATATTTATAAAAGTACTCTACCAATTCAAAGAGATTGATTCCGCTTAAAAGTATGTGATCGCAAGAGATATAGAGTATTTCATCGCTCTCATACTCAAGCTTTTTTGCAAGTTGTAGCAAAAGTGTAGTTTTACCAACACCTCTACTGCCATAGATACCTATGTGCTTTGATGGTGAGTTTAGCAGATTTTTTAGTAAAAATCTCTCATATGTTGGCAATTTTTGGCGAAGTTTGTCTTGATATAGTTCTTTTAATCTTAAAAAAAGAGTTTCCACTTTTTAGCCTTTATAGTTTAAAGCATTAAACGATTATAGTCATATATGGTTTAGTGTATTATTAAAGCTTAAATTTCAATCTATCGATTCCAAAAGCCTTTTGGCACCTTTGTATATTGGTTCATCCACAAAGCCGTAAATATCGCTTACAATGCTGCTGTTATCTGGCTTTGCTTCAAAAAGTTTGACAATCTCTCTAGCTCTTTCAATCTCCTCAACTTCAGGTTGAAAAATGGAGTTTGCTATGTTAACTTGTGTCGGAGAGATGCACCCTTTTGCGTGAAACCCCATACTCTTTTCATACCTGCACCACTCTTTAAATGAGTCGTTATCGTTATGATCTTGAAAAACAAATGAAACAGGCAATACATTAGAAGCTAAAGAGTTAGTCAAAAAATGGGCAAGAATATAATCTATTGTAGGATTTGAACGCTCTATTATTCTATGTGGCAATCCCATATCTGCAAGAAGGTCTAATATACCAAGATAGTATGCTTCAACTCTGCTCTCAACACGCAAACTAGATAGATTTTGCCAAGCCTCTTTTGTCTCTATGGAGAGATGAACTTTTATTTTTGGATCTATTAAAGTTAAAGCCTTTTCAACATCTTTTTTAGATCTAATCTTTGGAACACGAATAGCATCAGGACGAAACTGATTTAAAAAATCTATCTCTCTATCACCGCCCTCATCTAAAGAATTTATACGAACAACTGTTAATGAATTAATTCTCTTTAGATGAGAAAGAAAAAGAGCAGCCAAACGTAATGCCATAGGTTTTTGTGCCGGTGCTACTCCATCTTCCAAATTCAGTATTACAACATCTGCTTCAAGTTCATCAAGCTTATTTAAATGCTTTAATTTATGTGCTGAAAGCATTAGTGCTGTTCTTATGAAAGTTGGTTGAAATCTTACAGGTTGTTCACCTTTACAAAGTTTTTCTACTGCTTTTATATCACTCTTTTTTATCAACTCTTGTAACTCATCAAGCTCTTTAAAAACCATCTAATCACCTTTGTTTGATAGAAAATAGGCTAACGCTTCTATTTCTGAGTCAGTCAAAAAGTACGTTGGCATCACTTTATGACGCTTAAATAGACTCTTTTTAAGATCTTTTATACTTTTATTCCTAATATTTGGTCCACGTAATGACTTTGTTTTGCCATCTTCTTTATATTTTGCAATCAAAGCACCACTACCATCTTTCCCATGACAATGAACACATCCTATTCCTCGAGGATTGTTGTATAACATCTGTCCATACTCATATTGTGTAATAAATGAATCTTCAGATTTTAGTACAAGAAAGGTTATAAATAGAAAAAACAGATTTTTCAATTTTTAATTCTCCATTCTCAATTAAAAATTAATGAACTTTTAGATACTATTTTACCCGATACTATCATAATTCAAGGTTACACAATGCAGATAATCGACGGCAAAAAACTAGCCAAAGAGATCCGCGAGCAAATTGCGAAAGAGGTTGAAGAGTTAAAGCAAACTAAAAATATTACACCGGGACTTGCAGTAGTTTTGGTAGGTGATGATCCGGCAAGCCACGCATATGTAAAGATGAAAGCCAAGGCTTGTAAAGAGGCAGGCATATACTCCATTACACACGAAATGCCATCATCTATAAGTCAAGACGAGATTGAAAAAACAATACTAATGATGAACCAAAATCCAAATATAGACGGAATTTTGGTACAGTTACCACTGCCTTCACACATTGATACAACAAAGATTTTAGAGCTTATTGATCCAAAAAAAGATGTTGACGGCTTTCATGCCTATAACTTCGGTCGATTAATGACAGGACTTGACGGTTTTGTACCTTGTACTCCATTAGGTGTTATGGAGATGTTAAAAACGTACAACATTGATCCAAAAGGTAAAGATGCCTGTATAGTTGGGGCTAGTAACATAGTTGGCAAACCAATGGCTGCACTGTTGCTTAATGCATTTGCTACAGTTGACATATGTCATATCTATACAAAAGATCTTGCAGAGCACACAAAACGTGCAGATATTTTAGTAGTTGGTGTAGGTAAAGCTGGATTAATCACTGAAGATATGGTAAAAGATGGAGCAATAGTGATTGACATTGGTATTAACCGTTTAGAAGATGGCTCTTTGGTTGGAGATGTAGATTATGAAGCTGTAGCTCCAAAGTGTAGCTACATAACACCAGTACCAGGCGGAGTTGGACCAATGACAATTGCAATGCTTCTTAAAAATACGCTAAAAGCAGCAAAAGAGAGAGCATGAGTCCAATAGAACAAAATCCTATGCCAACACCAGATAGCAGTGACTTAGATATTAGCTCATCTAAACACTCATCAGATAATCTGTTTATGAAACTATACCATTTTTCCAATACCTGGACAGGTACACTTATAATTGTTTTAATGGTTATCTTTTTCGTTGCACAAGCATTTGTAATTCCTAGTGGGTCAATGAAAAATACTCTACTTGTTGGTGACTATCTGTTTGTAAAAAAATATGTCTATGGAGTACCTGTACCACACATCCCTTGGCTTGAAATTCCAGTATGGTTTGACAGTGACGGTGATGGTCATATTATTAAAGGGGAAGGTCCTAAACGGGGTGATATTGTAATATTTAGATATCCTCGTAATGAAAAGATTCACTATGTCAAAAGATGCGTAGCTGTAGAGGGTGATATACTATTTGTACACAATAAAGAACTTTACCTTCATCCACATGAAGGCAATGAATATGTTATAGCCCACTATCCAAATGCTGAAACTGTGAAAATAGACGGTATGATTTTTGTAAAAAACCCTTACCGAAAAGAGTTTCCAGGAATTCACAATGATCCAAATGTAATTCCCGACGGATATCAGCCTATGGAAATATTTGAGTTTGGTCCTATAAAAGTTGAAAAAGATCATTGGTTTATGATGGGTGACAACCGTGATCACTCAAATGACAGCAGATTTTGGGGAAGTGTACCATACCGACTTATCGTTGGAAAACCTTGGTTTATCTATTTTAGTTGGGATAAAGATCATATAATCAGATGGGATCGTGTAGGTAGAAATGTAGAAACATTACAGAAAGAATTTCCACGTTATGTTGAGTGAGCTTGATATCATAAAAATATTGGCAACTATTGTATCATTAATGATTGCCATCATAGGGCATGAAATAATGCATGGATATGTTGCCTATAAATATGGTGACTCAACAGCAAAGGATGCTGGAAGACTAAGCATAAATCCAATAGTTCACGTAGACCCTATAGGAACTATTTTAGTTCCTGCAGTACTTTATATAAGCGGAGCTCCATTTCTATTTGGTTGGGCAAAACCTGTTCCTGTAAATATTCAAACTGTTATTTATAATGGTGGATATAAAGCTGGAATAGCAGTAGCGTTAGCAGGTGTTACCTACAACTTCATTCTTGCAATAGCTGCCTCTATTTTATTAGGATTTTTAGAAACACAACAACATTCGCTTGGCAGTGCACTTCTTGCAATATTTTTAATGTATTCAGTAATTTATAATATTGTACTTGGTGTTTTTAATTTATGGCCTTTCCCACCATTAGATGGCTCAAATGCTTTGCGATTTTTGGCAATGCAGTTTCGGTGGCAGCCAGTGGTTAATGTACTTAATAAAATTGAGCCTGTTGGAATGATTTTACTTATTATAATTATTGCCACACCGCTTAGTCAATGGTTTTTTATGCCGGCTCGCTGGCTTATTAATATTCTCTTATAAAAAATTACATTGAGAAGGAGGAAGAGATGAAATTTTATGTTGGAAGCGATCATGCAGGGTTTGCAGTAAAAGCACTAGTGTGCAACTATTTATCTTCAAAAGGTCATGAAGTTATTGATTTGGGACCAGATAGTGCTGATCGGGTAGATTACCCTGATTATGCTAAAAAAGTTGCTGATGCTGTTGTTGGCAATGAAGGAAGTTTTGGTATTTTAATTTGTGGAACTGGAATTGGAATGAGTATAGCAGCAAATAAAGTTGATGGTATTAGAGCAGCTCATTGTAATGATTATTACACAGCACAAATGGCAAGAGCACACAATAATGCGAATATCCTCTGCTTTGGAGAGAGAGTCTCTGGACCAGGAGTTATTGAGTCAATGCTTGACGCTTTTATAAATACTGAGTTTGAAGGTGGTCGTCACGAAAATCGTGTAGAAAAAATTATGTCATTAGAAGAGAGGCAAAATGCGTAAAAAAAAAGCAAGTCTCTTTGCTTTTTTAGTGTATTATGAGTTTTTAGAATGCATACTTGCATATAAAAACTCTGTGTACCGATTTAAAAAAGGAATTCTAAATGCTTTTTGACTGGAGTATCATCACACTAATTTCAATGCTCGCAATATTTCTGTTTGTCAAAATGTTCTACTTTAAAAACTTGACCATCAAAGAGCAAAAGAGCAATGATGTGATGAAAATGACACTCAAAGAGGCTGAACTTCTAATACGTAAATATCAGATACAATTGCAACGAGCAATAGGAAACATAGATGTTTTAAATGAGCAGATGATTAAACTGCGACATGAAATTAAAGCAGTAAAACAGCGTAACAGTCAATATCGTATTGAGAATGAAAAACTTCGTTCTAGAATAAAAGAGTTAGAATCACGCATTGAAGCACTTATATAAGGTAATGGCAATGAAAACATTAACAAACGATCAAAAAAAGTTCTTACTAGATTCAATAAGAGATATTCCAGATTTTCCAAAACCAGGCATACTATTTAAAGATATTACAACTCTTCTAAATAATGCAGAAGCCTTTTCTCTTCTTATGAATCATTTAGAAGAGCGTTACAAAGAGTTTAACCTTGACTTTATAGCTGGTATTGAAAGTAGAGGGTTTATTTTTGGCTCAGCCCTTGCAGCAAAACTTGGCATAGGTTTTGTACCTATTCGTAAAAAGAATAAACTTCCTTTTACAACTATTTCAGAAAAGTATGCACTTGAGTATGGAGTCGATGAAGTTGAAATTCACATAGATGCTTTCCGTGAAAAAAAAGGTGCTCGTGTACTTTTAATTGACGACCTTATTGCAACAGGTGGAACTGCAGAAGCAGCAGCAAAACTCATTAAAGCTGCCAATGCAGAGTGTGTTGAAGCCTGCTTTATCATAAACCTTACATTTCTTGATGGTAGAAAAAAACTTGATGAATTAACATCTGTATATTCCATATTAGAGATTGCCTAATGTATATACCTAAACCTCTTAAATTCGATCCGGATGAACTTGGACATTTTGGAATTTTTGGTGGACGCTATGTTCCTGAAACTCTTATGCCTATACTTAAAGAGCTAGAAAGTGCATACGAAGAGATTCGTTTTGACAAAACATTCTGGGAAGAAGCTCACTACTACCTAGAACATTATGTAGGACGGCCAAGCCCTCTATATTATGCTAAAAATATCTCTGAAGAGATTGGTGCAACGGTTTACTTGAAACGTGAGGACTTGAATCATACCGGTGCTCATAAAGTAAACAATACCATCTTGCAAGGTCTTATTGCCAAACGACTTGGAAAGAAAAAAGTTATAGCTGAAACAGGTGCGGGACAGCACGGAGTTGCAACAGCAACAATAGCAGCACTGCTTGGCTTAGAGTGTGAAATATTTATGGGTGCAAAAGATGTTGAGCGTCAAGAGCTTAATGTCTTTAGAATGAAACTTCTTGGTGCAAAGGTTCATGCTGTAGAGAGTGGTTCAAAAACATTAAAAGATGCAATGAATGATGCTATTCGATACTGGGTTACCAATGCTAGAGATACATTTTACATTATAGGTACAGTTGCTGGTCCTCACCCCTACCCTATGATGGTACGTGACTTTCAAGGTATCATTAGTTATGAAGCCAAAGCACAAATTTTAAAAGCTCAAAATCGTATGCCTGACTTTGTTATAGCCTGTATTGGCGGCGGCAGTAATGCAATGGGAATATTTGCACACTTTTTAGAAGAGCCTGAAACTACTTGCATTGGCATAGAGGCAGGCGGATTGGGGCTTGATACAGACAAACATGGCGCAAGTCTTGCAAAAGGGAGTCCCGGTGTCCTACATGGGCAAATGAGCTATCTCTTGCAAGATGAAGATGGACAAATTCTTGAAGCACACTCTATTTCAGCTGGACTAGACTATCCTGGTATTGGACCAGAACATGCTTATTTAAAAGATATAGGTGCTGCAGAGTATGACTCTATAACCGATCAAGAGGCACTTGATGCTTTTGTATGGCTAAGTCAAAAAGAGGGAATTATACCAGCATTTGAAAGCTCACATGCAATAGCTTACCTTAAAAAGATGGACCCTGAACGTATAAAAAATAAACTAATCATTGTTAACCTCTCAGGACGAGGCGACAAAGATATGATACAGGCTAAAGACCTGTTGCACTTTGATTAGGAAGTCAAAAAATGGAACAGTTTTTAATTAATGCTCTAACAGAGTATGGCTATATTATCCTCTTTATTTGGAGCATTATGGAGGGTGAACTGGGACTGGTAATGGCAGGTACAATGGTACATACAGGACATATGAATATGCCTACTGCAATTTTAGTAGCCGGTTTAGGAGGATTTGTAGGCGATCAAATCTATTTTTATATAGGAAGATACAACAAAAAGTGGATTCATCAATATCTAGCTAACCATCGCAGAAAGTTTGCACTGGCACATCTTCTTTTGAAAAAGTATGGATGGCCTGTAATATTTATACAACGATATCTATATGGATTAAGAACTATTATTCCTATGAGTATAGGACTTACACGTTATGATGCTAAAAAATTTGCTATTATAAACTTTGTCAGTGCGCAAGTGTGGGCAGCTATAACAATTATATTAGCCTATATTTTTGGTGAACAGATTATGCAAGTTATTGAGTATGCAAAACATCACTGGTATTTTGCACTACCTATAGCAGGTCTATTTTTTGCTGGTATCGCCTACACTTTCAAACGCATTGAAGATAATATATTAAAGAGGAGAGAGAAGCGATATGAAAATAGAAATAGTACCTCAGCTACGAAGTGAGATTAATGCAGATCTAGAAATTATCTGTGTTGTAAAAAAAGATTTAGATCATCCTTGGATTGAAGATAAAGAGACACTCCAACTTCTTGGATTTGAAGGTAGTCAGGATCAAACTTGTCTATTGGCACAAAGTAAACGCATCTATGTTGGTGCTGACTCCATTGATCATGATGACATTAGAAGTGCTTATGCTGCTGCTATAAAAGCTTTACGAAACACAAAAGTAGAACATGTAAAAACAGCTCTCTATCTTGGAGGAAATTTGATACAAAACCTTCAAGCTATGGTAGAGGGCATAATTTTAGGAGATTATGAGTTTGACACTTATAAGACAGAAAAAGCAAAACATCCTATTAAAAATGTAACAATAGCAGCTGAAGATTTTAATGGGAAAGAGATAGATATTGAACAAGCTAAAAAAGCTGTTGAAGATGCAATAACAGTAGCAAAAGCAACAAACTTTACTCGTGAAATCATCAATACTCCACCAGATGATATGACTCCTGTAAAATTAGCTGAAATAGCAACTACTTTAGCAGAAACAAATGGACTAGAGTGTACAGTCCTTGATGAAAAGGGTCTTGAAGAAGAAAAAATGGGTGCATTTTTAGCCGTCAGCCGTGCAAGTGCACATCCTCCAAGACTCATTCATTTAACATATAAACCTAAAGATGCAAAATATAAGATAGCTCTTGTAGGCAAAGGGCTTACTTATGACAGTGGCGGACTAAGTTTAAAACCATCTGATTATATGGTAACAATGAAGTCTGACAAATCAGGAGCTTGTGCTGTTCTTGGTATTATGAAAGCAGTAAGTGAATTAGGGCTTCCAGTTGAAGTTCATGGGATCATAGGTGCTACTGAAAATATGATAGGTGGAAATGCATATAAGCCTGATGATATTTTAAAAGCTAAAAATGGAAAAACTATTGAGATCCGTAATACTGATGCTGAAGGTCGTTTGGTACTTGCAGATTGTCTCTGCTATGCACAAGAGAAGGTAACTCCAGACTATCTATTTGACTTTGCAACACTAACTGGAGCTTGTGTAGTTGCACTTGGTGAATACACTACAGGCATAATGGGACACGACAGCAGACTTAAACACAGTTTTTCAAGAGCAGCAGCTAAAGCAGGAGAGCTTACAGGGACTCTTCCATTTAACCGTTATCTTAAAAAACTGCTAAAAAGCAGTGTAGCAGATGTCTGTAACATAAGCAGTTCAAGATATGGCGGAGCAATTACCGCTGCACTATTTTTAGATCACTTCATTGAAGAAGAGTATAAAGACAAATGGTTGCATCTTGATATAGCAGGTCCTGCTTTTGTAGAAAAAGAGTGGGGTTACAACCCAGCTGGAGCAAGCGGTGCAGGTGTTAGAATGACAATTAAATGGTTTGAGCAAATCATTAAAGAAGAGTGTACTGTAGTCTCATAAATTTTGTCTGTCATTGGGCATATTAATTGTCCAATGACTATTGTAATATTTTAATTATGCCACTTTCTCTTTTGAGCTCTCCAACATTCCCTCTATGCTAAGATGATAATCAAGCTCCTCCCATTCAATACCAGTTCCCATACAAATAAATTTATAGTTTTTGAGTTGTGATATTGTTGCCTCTTGTAATGGCTTATACCATTTCATAGGAGTAGAGATAATACGTTCATCTTCAAGTTTAACATGAAGATACTCATCATCAAAATGTAACTCTTTTGCTTTAATTAAACCATTCATTCCACTTCCTTTCAAAATCTTCTCTATGAACTGCTACTATTTTAAGTGCCTGTTTTATCTCTTTAGGCTTGAGATAGTTTTGTACTACTTTTAGGTTTTGCAACTCTATCTTAGCAAAACCTTCTCCTTTTATTACATGAATATGCATAGGTTCATGTTCGTTAGCATAAAAGAAAAACTTAAAACCATCTTGATTTAAAAGCGTAGGCATCTTTTTCCATTCAATGATATATAATTTATTATATCAAAATTATTCATTTTTCTTCAAAAAGTTGTTTTACCCAAATAAATCCATAAAATAAAAACCCACCTAATATTCCCTAAAAAACACATTTTTTGAAAAAATAAAATGCCTAAATATGCACCAAAATTATCTCTTACATATTTTTACTCCAAAGTTACTACATTTTGAACTATTTTTACGAAATTTCCTTGTTTTTTGACAATAGTATATTGTTATTATATTTTGAAATGCACTGATTTTTAGATTTAAAGTAGTCATTCTAAACTCATCTCATAAGCTTTGTGCCTTATATTTTGAAGTAGTTTGGCAAACTCTTCATTAACCTTTAAAGTGATTTTTCTTGCATGTGTAACTACCTTTCCAGCGATATTATATAGCTT
>NZ_FOXB01000030.1 GCF_900115615.1 Hydrogenimonas thermophila
CATTGACAATCAAGAGACTACAACACACTACTATATATCAAATGAGTATAATGATGCAAAAACTTTTTTAACAAAAATTCTTTATGAATGGAGTGTTGAAACAATGCACTTTTACAAAGATACTGCATTAAATGAAGATAAATGCAAAGTCAATAAAGGTGCTTTTGCATTATCTATTCTTAGAAGCTTCGTTATCAATATTTTACATTTGAATAAAGTTGAAAATATTGGTAGAAAAATTGTTGAAACAACATATGATCTTACAGAAGCTTTAACACTTATTTGTATGACAAGAATCAAGTATGGACTTATTAAATGAATATTAGGGTTGGAATGGGCTATAAAAAAGATGATTAGGAGGTAAAACTATCAAGTTGGGACAAACTCTTAAAGCTTCATAGATTGTCATACCTGTTTTAACACCGTAACTTCTTGCTTCATAGCTGGATGTAATAACTATGCCTCTAATTTTTTTATCTTCAACAAAGTAGTCTTCAAATGAGCTCTTTGCATCATAAAATATTGTTGGTACAAAGGCTCCTTTATTATTTAGTGTAACATCAATATTTTTACGACTTTTTTGGCTAAAGATAAAAGGATCGCCGCGACCTCCTACAGCAATAGGTTTATTCTTCAGTGCTGGGTTTAGTAAGCGTTCACAAGAGGCAAAAAAGCAGTCAAGGTCTAGGTGTATTATCATTGAATAACCTCTTTTTGCTTTATGATATAATTTTTGATAGGTTAATGCTAAAAAACATATCAATTTCTAAAGAGAAATTATGTTGACATTTGAAGAGGTTAATAACAGACTAAAAGATATTCTCTCAACAGAGTTGGGAGAAAAAAAGGTTTACGACAAAGATGTAGCCGAAGCATTAGATATTGATCCTGCATATTTTGCTGTACTTAAAAAACGGGGTCGTCTTCCACTTGAAGCAGTAGTAGCATTTTGTGCCAAACGCTCTATAAGCATCAATTGGCTTCTTTATGATCAGATGCCAAGAACTTTGGAAGAAAATACAGAGAAGTTTGCTACTGTGCGATATTTTAAACAGATTAATGCTTCGGCGGGAGGAGGTGCTTTAAATGAAGATGAAAAGCCAGAAACGTTGTATATAGATGAAAATATTGTACGTATGCTTGGTGGCAAACAGCATTTAAAGTGGATAGATGCTATTAATGTTATCGGTGATTCTATGGAGCCGTTAATTCGTGACGGTGCTACAATATTTGTAGACAGGAGTGTGACTGAAATAGGCGGTGGAGGCATTTTTGTTGTACGTACATTGGCTGGTACGTTTGTAAAACGTTTGATTAAAAGAAGTGATGGAAGAGTGGAGTTGCTCTCCATTAATCCACTATACCAATCTGAAACAGTACTTCTTGATGAGATTGAGATTATTGGGAAGGTTGTAGGAAAAATGGAAGGAAGGAAATTTTAGCCGAATTTATGGTAGGCTAAATAGTATATGAAAGTTAAATAATTAAATCAGGATGGAGTATGAATTATCGTTATATAGGAAAAACTGGATTACGAGTTTCACCATTATGTATGGGAACAATGACATTTGGATCGTTTTGTGATAAGAAAACCTCATTTGCTATTATGGATAAAGTGTATGAGCGTGGGATCAATTTTTTCGATACAGCAGAGCTATATCCTGTACCACCAAGAAGCGATTGGGCAGGTGTGACAGAAGAGATTGTTGGAGAGTGGATACAGACAAAACCGCGTGATTCTATTATCTTGGCAACGAAAGTAGCCGGAGCAGCAAGTGGTTGGTTTGTACCTCCTATTCGCCACGGTATGACAGCTATTGATCGTTTTCATATAGAAAGAGCGGTTGAGGGAAGCTTGCGGAGACTTAAAACTGACTACATAGATCTGTATCAAATGCACTGGCCTGATACTGTTGTACCGATTGAAGAGAGTTTAGAAGCATTTGACAGATTGGTTCAAAGTGGTAAAGTGCGATATATTGGAACTTCTAACGATACTGCTTATGGGCTGACAAAAGCAAATGAAGCAAGTCGTTATTTAGGATTAGCTCGTTTTGAGTCTATTCAGAATAACTTTTCACTACTTAACCGTCGTTTTATGGATGAGTTGGCAACAGTGTGTCGTAAAGAGAGTATCTCTTTACTTCCTTATGCTCCATTAGCTGGTGGTGTTCTTACAGGAAAATATAATGGTGAGTTTTTTCCACCGGAAGCTAGGTTTACCCGTTATATGGATGATAAAAATCCAAGGGTGCGTGCACAGGCGAGTAAGTATCTAAATGAAAAGACGCTTAAAGCGACTGAACGTTATATGAAGATTTCAAAGATGGCTGGAATGAGTGTTACGACTTTGGCTACTGCATGGAGCATGCAACACGATTTTGTTGCATCTTCTATAATTGGTGCTACAAGTGTTGAACAGCTTGATGATACATTGGCAGCTCTTGATGTAACTCTTGATGATGAAGTGTTAAAAGCTTGTGATGAGGTACATGAAGAGATTCTTTATCCGATGGGATAAGTTTTTTATAGTGGTACGAGTAGAGGTTATTGGCTTGATAATTTCACTTTAAGTGCAAAAGTTTATTAGAGTAAACACTTTTGCACTAATAAAATCAAAGGGCATAATATTAATCTTAAAAAGGCATTGTCTCTTGTCCTATTTCAAGATAACGAGTCCAATAGTGATCTACAAAGTTTCTTACTTTCTCATCTTTTGGAAGCCATATGCCATCTACTTTCTCTACATAGTTTGATAAAAATTTGCCTGCATCACATTTTGGCAGATAAAACTCATGAGCTAATTTAATGTATCTTGCTTGGTAAAGTGCTTTTTGCTTTCTGTAAGCATTCTCACTCAAATCAATAGTTAGCTTACCATCCTTAAAATCAAGCACACCCGCTTCAAATAGAATATCAAGATGCAAAAGTCCTTCAACATAGTAAGGCTCTACTTCACCTGTTTTTCGCCAACTCATTAGGCTTACTGCTCTAGCAACAGTATCTCTTAAAATCTCTTCTTTTAAAGCTTCATCTTCATGCATAAAAAATGCCATAAGTCCGCCGACTGTTGCTTTAAACTCTTCAACATTTTTGTAGTTTCCGCTGCCATTCATTTGGGTTTCTGTATTATCATCTACCCATAGAATATGACCATATTCATGTCCGATAGTTGTGATTTCATAAACTTTATGCCAAAGTTCTGGCTGCTCAAACATTATTTTGCGTTGATGAAGAACAAAGTCATCACCAAAAACTTCACGTGCTAGACGCATAACAGGGCGAGCCTTTTTACTCTCAAGCACATTATCAGCAAAAGCAAATATCTTCTTACCAAGTTCACTACTTACTTCTGTATCATTAGGAACAACTTGCGCAGAAAAGAGTCCTTGAAACTCTGCTCCGTAAAATAGTGCCGGAACACCAATATAAAGCTGCGTACGCTCTACCTGTTTCAAGCAGTTTGCATTAACTCTTTGTGCCTCTTCGCCAAACTCATTTGCCAAAGATTCAGCCATAGAGCTGATTTGTTTAGCGATTTTACTCTCTTGCATCAACTTTGGAGATGAAAGCCGAACATCCCACTCCAGTGCTACTGCTTTACGGTAATGATCTTCATAATATTCAAGAGGATGCCCTATCTGAATAGGTGCTGTGATTGCCATCCATTTACGATCAACTTCTGCCCACTTTTTAATAAGCCCATCAGTTTCTGGATGAGAAAAAGCGTCAATCAAAGCATCTATGTATGCAAGCCACTCAGCCTGCTGACCAAATACTTCATCTTCCATCTGTGCTAGAACGCCACGCATATTCTCTAATTTATTGACAACTTCTTGTACCTCCATACGAAATGCTTTGGCATAAGGTACACTCTTAAACCCTTTACGTGTCTTTTTAAGCACAGAGTAGCATCGATCACCTATACAACCCTCTTCACGCAAATCAAGAAGGTTTTCACTCTCCAGCATTTCATAAATCTTCTCTTCATCACCGTTAAAAAGTTCATACAACTCTCTGTTTACACCGTGGATAATATGCGCTGTCCAGGCACTTTGCCAATTGCTCATAGCTTCACCTACACGGTGTGCCTCTTTAAGCACTTCACGGTAAAAAGGTGTTAAAAGAGCTTCATCTTCTATCCAGTCTAACAGTTCTAGGTGACGTTTAAGGTAGAAATCAGCAACCATCTTATAGGCAGTCTCTTTTGCTTCTATGACAGCCTCTTCGTCACGCCCCTCTTTTTCAAGCACTTGAGTCAGTGCATCATCACGTAATCCTATGAGACGTGTTAATGCTGCCATTCTTGTTTCAGGTGTAACTGGCAGTTCAAGACGACGTAGAAAATCACCTACCCACTCTTCAGCTTCAGCATGACCACTGTTAAGAAGATCATAATATTGACCAAGTTGTTTCTCTCTTCGAAGGATCTCATCATAAACCTTCTGAAGATCTTCCATAAAAATATCTTTATATATATTTTGCATCTTTATCACCTGTTTTTCAACATTTCAATAATAGGTTTAGCTAATGTTAGTGCCTTGCTTCTATGCGAAAGCTCTCTTTTAATCTCTGGATCAAGCTCTCCCAAAGTCTTGTCAAATCCTTCTGGAATGAACATAGGATCATAACCAAAACCACCATCACCTCTTGGCTCATCTATTACTTTACCATACATCCACCCATGCATAACATATTTTGCTTCAGAAGCAATTATTGCTATAGCAGCAGTATAGTAGGCTGGGGTCTCTTTTAAACCACTTTTTTTAAGATTTTCAACAAGTTTATTTAAGTTTTGTTTATCATTTGCTCCAATTCCTGCATATCTTGCACTGTAAATCCCAGGTTCATTATTTAAAGCAGGAACAGTAATTCCACTGTCATCACTGATAACAATAACATCGTTAGAATTTAATTTATTGAAAATAGTTTTTGCTTTAATCAGCGCATTTTCAGCAAATGTAGAGCCATTCTCCTCTATTTCAAGAGGACCTAATATATCTTTAAAAGGTATTATATGGTCATCCTTAAAGAGAGATTGAATCTCTTTTACTTTACCTTTATTTGAAGTTGCAAGAATAATTTGCATTTTTTTCAACCTTTAGTATATAACTGATGTATAATTTTGTCGAAATTTTACCATAAGGATCTATCGTGAAAGAGATTTTCAAAAAGGTACTACCTTTAAGTCTCATTGTTGCTTTGAGATTTTTCGGTCTCTTCATTGTGCTTTCTGTACTTTCACAGTATGCATTGGAGTTGCCTGGAGGTACTGCTCTTTTGGCAGGTATTGCAGTTGGAGGTTATGCATTGACCCAAGCAGTGTTACAAGTACCGTTTGGCGTACTGAGTGATAAGATAGGCCGTAAAAAGACTCTTCTTATAGGTTTGCTGATATTTGCAGCCGGATCGGCAATAAGCGCTATTGCTGACAATATTTACATTTTGCTTCTGGGAAGGTTTTTACAAGGAGCAGGAGCAATCGGTTCTGTAGTTACTGCAATGATTGCAGACCATGTACGAGAAGATCAGCGAGCTCATGCAATGGCTGTTATGGGTATGACAATTGCTATGAGTTTTGCGGCTGCAATGATTATAGGACCTATTATAGGTGGACTCTACTCTGTAAGTGTTCTTTTTTGGATCACAGCTATACTGGCAATACTTGCATTGACAATTCTATTTACTGCTGTTCCAGAGCCTCCGAAAATCATACACAGCTACTCTGAAGAGGAGGCAAAAATAAAACATGTCTTTAAAGATAAAGATTTGGTTCGAATGTACATAACATTTCTATTTCACAGCTCAACTATGGCTATTGCCTTTTTCCTAATTCCTATTATTATGAAACAGAAGTTTGGATTAGGTGCTGAAAGTTACTGGAAAATCTATCTTCCTGCTGTATTTTTTGGAATTATTGCAATGGGACCGGCGGCAGTATTTGGAGAGAAGTATGGTAAAGGTAAAGAGGTCTTTTTGGCATCTATTGCTTTTATAGCTGCTGCATTTATTTTAATGGGGTGGAGTGATTCTATTCTTTGGTTTGGAGTTGGTGCAACATTCTTCTTTATTGGATTTAATATGTTTGAACCTCTGTTGCAGAGCTTTGTAAGTAAATTTGCCAAAGTTCACCAAAAAGGGGCAGCTTTAGGTGTTGCAAATACATTCGCTTATGTAGGAATCTTTTTAGGTGGTGCAATCGGAGGTTGGCTATATCAACACTTTGGTAGTGGGGGTGTTGCTACTTTTGTTTTGGTAGTATCTGTTTTTTGGGCAGCTTGGATCTTTACAATGCGAAGTCCTGGTGTGCGAGACAATCTATTTTTACCATTTACAGAGTATGATAAAAACAAAATTAATGGCTTAAAAATGGTTAATGGTGTAACAGACTTCTATCTTAATGAGACTGAGCAGATTATAGTAGTCAAATTTGATAATGAGATTGTTTCATCTGATGTTATAGAGACATTTCTTAAAAAATAATTATTAGATATATTTTGCTATAATCGTATAAAAAAGATTACTCAAATGCAGGTTAAACAGTATAGTGTAAAAGTATTTGAAGTTGAGATAGAAAACGAAGAGGAGTTTTTAACTTTTGTTCGTAAAAATATTGTTCTTTTAAAACGCTATCTTCTTCTTTTAAAAGGTGATGTAACACCGGTAATTGAGACCTTCTTACGCAAAGAAGGGATCTCTTTTACAAAAGATTTGTCACTTCAATCTCAAAGTGGCAAACCTCTTCAGTTCACAAAACAGAGTGGGCTTAGAATAGTAGATCAGCTGGTTAGAAGTGGTCAAGAGATAGTAGAGAGACGTGATTTACTGGTACTAAAAAGGGTTAACAGCGGTGCTAGTATTCGTACTGAAGGAAATTTCATAGCACTATCAACCATTGAAGGTAGAGTTGAGTGTAATGGAGAGTTTATGCTTCTAAAACCTTCACCAAAGGCTCGTATTGTATTTAATGGCGCCGATATATCGGATGCAATGGATGATGAACACTTTTATAAAATAAGATTTAAAAATAATGAAATTCTAATATCAAAATATGCAAAGGATATTCAATGGGCATAGTATTTGCAGTTATCAGCGGTAAGGGTGGTGTTGGAAAGACAACAACTTCCGCAAACTTAGCCATAGGAACAGCAATTGAAGGGAAAAAGACAGTTGTTGTAGATTTTGATATTGGGCAAAGAAACTTAGATATGATTTTAGGACTTGAAAACCGTGTTGTATATGATATTACAAATGTAATGGATGGTGATGCCTCACTTAAACAAGCATTAATTAAAGATAAAAAACAGGATAATCTATATTTTCTTGCTGCCTCACAGACTAAAGATAAATCAGCTCTTGATAAAGAGAGAGTAAAAAAGCTTATTGACCAGCTTAAAGAGGAGTTTGACTATATCTTCCTAGATTCACCTGCCGGTATTGAAGGAGGGTTTGAACATACAATTTTATATGCAGACAATGTAATTGTAGTTGTTAACCCTGAAGTATCTTCTATTCGTGATGCTGATCGTGTTATAGGGCTTGTTGATGCTAAAAGTCATAAAGCTAAAGAGGGAGAAAAGGTTGGTAAATTTCTTGTAATTACAAGAATTGATCCAGAACTCATAGAAAAAGGAGAGATGATTTCAACTGAAGATATTTTAGATATTCTTTCTATCAATCTTTTAGGTAAAGTTCCGGAAGATAAACGTGTTATAGATGCTTCAAATACAGGTAAACCTGTAATTCTGCACGAATCTTCAAAAGCTGGAGAAGCTTACAGCCGTATAGCAAAAAGATTATGCGGTATTGATGTACCTTTTGTAGATGTTGAAATTGCAGAAGAGAAGGGGTTTATTAAAAAATTAACAGGACTATTTAAATGAGCTGGTTTGGAAATCTTTTTAAAAAAGAGTCTAAAAGTGCCAATGTTGCTAAAGACAGGCTTATGATTGCAATTGCAGCTGATCGTCAACACACTCTCATTCCTCATATGGATGAGATGCGTGCAGAGATCATTAAGGTTCTTGAAAAATATATCCGTATCGATGATATAGAGATAAAAAAAGAGAGGAAAGGAGAGGTTGATCTCCTAGAAATTGAGGTAATTGTTCAAAATTAAAAGCATATCCGGTTAGCGGAGTGCTAAAACTTGAACTCTCTCTCCTGCTTCTTTATTGTTCTCATCAGCTTCAAGCCATAAAAGACCTACATTTCCAAGCATATTGGTCATAATGGCACTGCTTCCGTCTCTTTTCCCTTCAAAATCACAAACATACTCACCATCTTTTATGTATAAGTTACAAGCGGCGAATTCTGTTTTGTTTTTTGTTCTTTTTTTATAACCATCAAGCAATCTGGCACTAATAGTCTCAAATTTAAATTCGCGTCCCTGCAAACGGTACAAAATAGGAAGAACATATAGAATAAATGTTACAGTAGAAGAGTAAGCAAAACCTGGAAGTGCTACAATGTATCTGTTACCTTTTTGAGCTACCATAATATGCTGACCTGGTTTGATCAACACACCTTTAAATATGACATCGCATCCAAGCTCATCTCTTATAACATCTTTAACAAAATCGTAATCGCCAACACTTACTCCACCAGTAGTAACCACAATATCAGCACTTCTTAAAGCATCTTTCATGGCAGTTGTAATCGCTGCTCTATCATCAGTTACACTGCCCATTTGAACAGGCTCACCGCCATGTTGCTTTGTTAATGCTTCAAGAGTATAGTTGTTTGAACTTCTTATTTGAGCAGGGTTGTTACTGCACTCACCAAGCTCAAGAACTTCACTTCCAGTAGCCAGAATTGCAACTTTTGGTTTTTGTACTACAAGTGGAGCAACAACATTCAAACTTGCCATTACCCCTATTTCTGCAAAACTAAGGGTAGTCCCTTTTTTTATGAGTACTTCACCCTCTTTAAAGTTTTCTCCAACAGGGCGAACAGAAAAACCTGTAGCTACTGGCTCTTTGATAATAATCTTGCCATCACTGACATCTACATTTTCAATAGGAATCAGTGTATCTGCACCTTTTGGCATTAAAGCACCGGTAAAGGTTTTAATTGCAGTTCCTGGAACTACGCAAAGTCCTTCTGTATCGTTGCCTGCCGGGTTTACCTCTATTATTTCAAGCTCTCCAAGCTCTTGATCTTTACCAATAATAGCATAGCCATCCATAGCAGCAGTAGGGTAAAGGGGAGAGTTCTCTTTTGCAATAATGTCTTCTGCTAAAACGCGACCTAGAGTATCTGGAAGATATACCTTTTCAACTCCAACTGCTTCAATAATTAAATTATCTAACTTTTCCATTGACTCTTTATATGAAATAAATGCCATTTTATACCTTTGCTGCCAGCAATCCGCTGCCTTCCATTGGAGTTGAACGATCTTTCGCATATACCCGCTTGCCGTTAATTACATCATATTTCCAAATTGGAGCATTAGCTTTGAAGTCTTCAACAAATGCATCAAGCATTTCAAGTGCGACTCTTCTTTTAGGACTAAAAATTGCACAGGCAAAAGATGATTTATGCACCGGAACATCACCTTCACTGTGAGCCATTGCAATAATTGCACCTTTTTCTTCCAGCTTCTTTTTCCACCCTTCAAACCATTGTTCCAGTATTGGGCGGTAAATATCAAAACTTAGTGCTTCTATACCACCTTCTTCACGTATTGTTCCTACAAAGCTAACCATTGCACCGTAGTTTTTATTGTGTTCAGCATTGTACCAGCGGCTTAAAAGCTTATCTACATCTATTGGTCCATTATATATAAGCACCATAGATCATCCTCCGCATACAGGAGGTAACAGGCTGACTCTGTCACCATCTTTCAGCTTTATGTCAAGAGTGTTAACCATTGTATCATTTACTGCAACTGCAGACTGCTTTAACCACTCTTTTATTTCAGGATCTTTTTTTAGAATTTCAGCCACTTCAGTCAATGATTTAGCATCGATTTCAATAGGCTCTTTACCAATAGGACCTAAAAATTCTACTTTTACCATGCTCTTTTCCTAAAATTTTTTATATTGATTATATCATATATGGATATAATACAGTTATGATTTTTGGAAAAATAGAATATCTAAACCTTTTACCATTTCATATATTTTTAAAACGATATCTTCGAAACAGTAGTGAAAAAAAGGCTTGGACACTAAGAGGATCTGTTCCATCAAGAATAAACAGGATATTTGAAGCAAAACGGGTAGATGCTGCTGTAATATCTAGTATTAAGAGTCGTCATTACAGATGTAGTGATTTTGGAATAGTTGCTGATGGAGAAGTGCAAAGTGTGTTGCTTATTCCTGGAGAGTCCAAATCAGATATTGAGTCTGATACCTCTAACCAACTTGCTAATGTCTTGCAACTTAAAGGAGAGATATTAATAGGAGATAAAGCTCTTCGTTTCTGGGTAAAAGACCCAAATGGCGCAATAGATTTAGCTAGTGCTTGGAAAGAGAAAGAGGGGCTACCATTTGTTTTTGCAAGGTTATGTGCTCACCCTCCGTATAGAGACAGAATAGGAAAAATGACAAAAACTTTTTTTAAGTCACCTCCTAAAGTGCCATATCGGATTTTAAGAAGTGAAGCACAAAAACATGGAATAACAACGAAACAGTTACAAGAGTATTTAGATAAGATTTATTACAGACTAAAGTGGCGTGAAAAAAAAGCATTAAAACGTTTTTTTCTCTTAAGTCGTTTAAAGCAAAAAAATAACACTTTTGAAAAATGTAAAAAAACTTGATTTAATTTTTTATAAATATACGTTGCATTATAATTGACATTATGAAACATATTTACAGAATAGTTATATTAATTACATCTCTTGGTTCAGTACTTTTTGCACATGAACCTATTAAACCTATACCGCAACATCTTGATTATAATAAAGAGAAAGCAGAACTTGGAAAACTTTTGTTTGTAGATCCTCGACTCTCTTCAGATGGAACAGTTGCTTGTGTGAGTTGTCATAGTTTCGATCATGGTGGTGCAGATCCAAGACCAGTATCAATTGGTGTTCGTGGTTCAAAAGGTTGTGCAAATGCTCCTACTGTTTATAACAGCTATTTCAATTTTCGTCAATTTTGGAATGGTAGAGCAAAAGATCTGAAAGAGCAGGCAAATGGCCCTATTCATAATCCAGTTGAAATGGATATGGTTCCTGAAAAAATTGAGAAATATTTGAAAGAGAATAAATATTACCGTTCTCTTTTTAAAAAAGTTTTCAAGAATGAACCTAAGTATGATTATGTTCTTGATGCAATAGCTGAATTTGAAAAAGCACTATTTACTCCAAACTGTAAATTTGATCAATATCTAAGAAATGAAACTAAATTATCTCCCAAAGAGGCTAAAGGTTATAGACTATTTAAAATGTTTGGTTGTATAACTTGTCATAATGGTGTAAATATAGGGGGAAACAGTTTTCAAAAATTTGGGCTGATATTTTCTTATGAATGGAAATCAGATTTTCCTGATCGTTACGCTATAACAAAAAAACCGCAAGATAAAAATGTCTATAAAGTGCCAACACTGCGCAATATAGTATTAACTTCACCTTACTTGCATGATGGTAGTGCTGCTACATTGCAAGAAGTATTGCAAAAGATGAGTTATCACAATTTGGGATTTGATTTAAATAAAGAAGAGATTGATGCACTGGTTGCATTTATGAAAACATTAACTGGTGAAGTGCCAAAAATTATACAGAAGAAATAAACAGAGTAATGAGAAATATTAAAGTATTAAAATTAAAAGTATTTAGACTATAATTGTTTCAAATATTTTTGAGAATATGCTGTTGAAAAGGAGAAATATTGAAACGTTTATATTTAAAAATAGCAGCTGTATTTATGGCTGCAGCTCTTGGTATGGGGCTTTTATATTATCAACAGATATTTCTCAAAAAAAATTTCCAAAATGAAACACGTATTGAGAATGAATTACAATCTATTCAGAGAGATTTAATTTCGTTACAATACTTAGCGCTTCAAGCTAGCTATTTCCTATACTTTAATAATGATACAATTTATAAAAAAATAAAATCTATAAAAGAATCTATATCTAAATTAAAAAATGACCCAGCTTTGCAAAGTAGCAGTTTTTTAATAAGTGCAAAAAAGTTTGGAATATTTGAGCAAGAGTTCAATTTATTTCAAAAAATTATTACAGAGTTTTTAACACTTAATGCATCTATTAAAAACAGTACAGTTTATCTTCCAACACTTGGATTAAAGATTTTTGAAACTTTTGACTCATCAGATACACATCAGTATGAAATAAATAAACTATTTGCAAAAATAAATGCAAGAGTTTTTTTAACCAAAAGTGCACTTGACAGTGGATTTGTTGAAGAACTTAAAGAGTATCATAATAGGTTACAAAAAATTGAGAGTAACGTAACTAAAGATAAGCAGAAAAAGTTATTACAAACTGCTTTAAGGCACTTAGATATATTCATTAACTATTTTCCATATTTTCAAAAAGATTTACATTATATAATAAATAGTCCATCTATGGATGCATTATTTAAAACTATAAAATCATATAATAGTGAAGCAGCAAAAAATCATGAGTCAATAAACACTTTTTCTCAACTCTTTTTGCTTCTTTATTTAATAAGCATATTGGTTGTATTATATTTCATCTTCCATTCTGAAAAAGAGAATATCAAATTGAGAAAAATTCAAGAAGCTTTGAAAAAATCTCTTATAACTGATACTTTGACAGAGTTGGGAAATAGAGAATCATATAAAAATGATCGTCATAATTTTAAACACCCTGCTATGGTTCTATTTAATATTGACAAATTTAAACATGTAAATGAGTTTTATGGTGGAGAGATAGGTGATGCAATACTCAAGCAGATTGCAGAACGATTAAAAAATAACTTTGCTGAAAAGTTTCCAGAGTCAAAGTTTTACAGGCTTGGTGGTGATGATTTTGCTATTGTATTTGAGTATGTTAGTACATCTCATCTTGAAAAAGTGATTCATACTGTTTTAGATCTTTTCAATAATCAAACTTTTATAACCAAAGGAATAAGTGTAGATATTACTATTTCTGCAGGTGCAAGTTATGCTAGTAAACTTTTTGAAACAGCAGATATGGCACTTAAACATGCAAAACAGTCAAAACGCGAAAGATATGCTATATATAATCCAAGACTTGATGCATCTGAAAAAATTGCTAAAAATATTAAAGAGTTAAAACAGCTCAATCAAGCTATCGATAATGATGCAATAATTCCATATTTTCAACCTATATTTGATTTACAAACAAATAAAGTTGTTAAGTATGAGTCTCTTGCCAGACTTAAAATAAGTGAGAAAGAGGTGTTGACACCTTACCACTTTTTGAATGCAGCTAAAGAGGCAAAGATAAGTAGTATTATAACTTCAATAATTTTAGAAAAAACTCTTAAAAAAGCACAAGAGAGTAGAGAGTCATTCAGTGTAAATATATCTCCTGATGAGATAGAAAATCCAGATGAAGCAAATATGATTTTATCAATGCTTTCGCAATATAAAGATGTATCAAATCTTATCACATTTGAAATTTTAGAGAGTGAAGAGATAGAAGATTATGATGTGTTATTAGACTTTGTAAAAGATGTTAAAAAGTATGGATGTAAAGTTGCTATAGATGATTTTGGTAGTGGATATTCAAATTTTGAAAAACTTTTAAAAATGGATATAGATTTACTTAAAATTGATGGAACTTTAATTAAAGATATAGATCATGACAAACATGCTGAGATGGTTGTTACAACAATAAGAGATTTTGCAAAGAGTGCTAAGGTTCAGACGGTTGCAGAATATATTCACTCTAAAGATGTTCTTGAAAAAGTTAAATCACTTGGAATAGAGCTAGGGCAAGGGTTTTATCTTGGAAAACCTAAACCTGATATAATTACGTAATACCAATTTATAAAGAAGGAAATTTTTGGAACTTGATCAACGATATGCTAATGCATGTTTACAAATTTTAAGGGATGATGACCTTACATTACCAGAAGATATTGTAAGGTACTTACAGAAAAAACCTTTTGCTGCTGAAATTATTACAGACAAAGATGGAGTACCATATTTAAAATTATATGGTAGGCAGCACTTTTTACTATCTCAAATTGTTCCTTTACTAAAAAATATTGGTTTAACAGTACATAGTGAAATTTCATATGAAATTCCTTTTGAAACAAGTAAAATTTATGTAAGCAGATACCGTATAGCCAATGAGCAGTTGGAAGATATTAACCATACTCAAAGAAATATTCTTGAACTGCTTGAGACGATGCTATGTAATCCTACTCTTCCAAATACAGCACTTCTTCAGCTTACACTTTTAGAAAATATATCACCAAGAGAGCTTGAGCTTTTAGTAGCATTAATAGCTTATGAAAATCAGTTGGTACCTGCATTTAATGAAATGACAATGACAAATATTTTGATTAAACATCACTCTATTACAAAATCTTTGCTTGATTACTTTAACATAAAATTTAATCCTTCAATAAAATATAGAAAACGTGAGATGGATAGGCAAGAAGAAAAAATAGAGAATATGCTTCATCCAATCACACATATCACAGAAGATCAAGTCATACGTATGCTTTTTGAGATAATCCAACAAATGGTTAGAACTAACTATTTTCTTGAAAAATCTGCTATATCATTTAAAGTTCATACATATAAAATTAAAAGCAAAATGGCAGGAATTCAGCCTCGTATAGAGAGCTTTGTTCATCACTACAACTTAAGCGGTGTACATTTGCGTATGGGTAGTGTAAGCAGAGGAGGCATACGTTGGAGTGATCGCTTTGAAGATTTTCGTATAGAAGTACGCTCTTTAATGCTTACTCAAGAGGGCAAAAATGCCATAATCATTCCAAGTGGAGCAAAAGGTGGTTTTATAATAAGATTGCCTAAAGAGGAGATAACAAAAGATAAGTTCAAATATTTTTATGAGCTATATATTGATGCACTTTTAGATCTTGTTGATAATCAAGAAGATGAAAAGTGTATAGTCAATCCAAAAATTGTAAGATATGATGAAGATGACACCTATTTTGTAGTTGCAGCAGATAAAGGTACTGCTCATATGAGTGATACTGCAAATGCTATTGCTTTAAGACGTGGTTTTTGGCTTGGTGATGCATTTGCAAGTGGTGGCAGCAATGGCTACAATCATAAAGAGTTGGGAATTACAGCAAAAGGAGCATTGCGTTCAGTAGAGCGTTTTTTTATTGAAGAGGGTATAAATTTTTATGAAACGCCTATTACTGTTATTGGCATAGGCTCTATGAATGGTGATGTTTTTGGTAATGCAATGTTGCAAAGCAGATATTTTAAATTGGTTGCAGCAGTTAGTCATAGTGAAATTTTTATAGATCCTGACCCTGATCCTGAAATTGCTTATAATGAACGAAAACGCCTTTTTGAAGCTAGTCCCAAAGGTGGATGGAGATATTATGATATTTCTAAAATAAGTGAAGGTGGAGGGGTTTTTAACAGAAATGATAAAGAGATCCCTCTATCTACGCAGATTCAAAAGTTGTTTAAAACTACACGCCAAAGTATGAGTGGCGAAGAGATGGTTCAAGCCATCCTCAAGCTCAAAGTAGATATGTTTTTCAATGGCGGTGTAGGTACATATGTTAAGGCAAGTTGGGAAAGTAATCTGGATGTTGGAGATAAAGCTAACGAAAATGTTCGTATAGATGCATCTGAATTAAAAGCTAGAACAGTTTGTGAAGGTGGAAATCTTGGTTTTACGCTTCCTGCAAGAATAGAGTATGCAAAGCAGGGAGGCTTCATAAATCTTGATGCAATCGATAACTCTGCAGGCGTAAATACGAGTGATCATGAAGTAAATTTGAAAATAACTTTAGCTTCTTTAACAAGAAAAGGGCAACTTGATGAAAAGAGTCGTCTAGATACACTTCAGCATCAAGCTGAAATGGTTACAAAAAGAGTATTGTGGACCAACTATCATCAATCTTTGGCTATATCATTAGATTATCGCAGAAGCCAAAACAATATTGAGCCATTTTTAAAAGTTATTTCATTACTAGAGCGTAAACTTCCTGTTTTTAGCCGTAAACGTTTTCATATTCCAAAAGATGAAAAAATATCTGACATTATAGATGAAAATGGTGGGCTTGTACGCCCAATTCTTGGGACACTTTTATCATATGCAAAAATATTTGTAAAACAGCATCTGCTTGATAGTAATATTTTAGAAGATGCATTTGCACAAGAGTATCTGTTAAAATATTTTCCAAAATCATTTGCAACTATATATGAAGATGAGATTTTAAGACATCCTCTTAAAAGAGAGATTTCTGCTACAGTAATGGCAAATAGAATTATAAATAGTACAGGAATAACTTTTATAAGTGATTTTGAAGATTTAGGTGAAGATCGTTTTCTATCAAAAATAAAAAGTTATCTTATTTGTAATCAGCTTTTTGGTACAAACGATATTCGTTATGAGATTTATCGTCAAGATTATAAAATATCATCATCTAAGCAGTATGATTTACTATTTGAAATTGAAACTACTATATTGTTTAGTGTTGATTGGATGATGCGTCACCTTTTGACAGATCAGATTCACGCTCCTACACTTTTGCGTTATAAAAATGAACTATCTTCTCTTATGGATGCAACTTCTGAAGATGAAATCGTACAGATTGTAGATAAAGATAGTCCAATAAACAGGTTTTTCTATCATCTACCTTATATGAAGTTTACAATAGCAGCAATAATTTTACATGAGAAAAATCATAGACGTTTTGATGAAACAGCAAAATTAATGCATGCAATAATAAAAGAGTTGCATATTAATGAAATTTTAGAATCACTTGAAAACTTTAGATCTAAAAATGAAGAAGAAGAGACAATAAAAAAACAGCTTAAAGAGTTTATTGAGTTTTCTGTAACCTCGTTAAGTGAGAAAGTTATTCACTATCAAAGAAAAGATGAAACTATGGAGGAGGCTTTAAAGAGCTATCTTCAAGATTGTGAAGAACGATATCAAGCTCTACAAGATAGTTTTGAAAAGTTTTTACATCCAGATGAACAAAAACTTGAAGATATTGCAATACTTGTAAATACTCTTGTGCAAATGACACTGGAAAATCCAATATAGAGTTAGGAGACAATATGCCTGAGGTTCAACCCTTGAAAGAGGACTTAACTCTATTTGATATTGGAACAAAAGATGTGGTTTCAATAGATATTGATGCTTCGCTTAAAGATGCTGTATCTTTAATGTATGAAAAAGGGTTGAGAGATGTCATAATTATAGATAATGAGACCGGTGAATTTGGTATATTAACAATTTCAGATATCATAAGAGAACAGCACTCGACTACTCCTGAAACTTCATTAAGAAATATTCCTCTTATACCTTGTATTGTTGAATCAAAAGATTTTTTTGTAAAAGATGTTGTTTCTAAATATGGAATAGATTTTTATTATATTTGTCTTGTTGAAGAGGGTAAACTTGTTGGAATAGTATCGAAAACTGATATTATAGCTAACTATGATCCAAAAATTTTAGCAGAGTATGAGCAAGTTATTAATTTGATAGGCAGGCATAAAATAAATTATATACCGCATGATATGCCTGCTAAAGAAGCTATAATACTTCTTGAAAATGATCTTGATGATGCTCTTATAATTTTAAAAAATAAAAAAGCAGTTGGTATTGTAACTGCACGTGATGTTTTAAAAATTTTTGCAAATAATACTTCTTTAAATGTACCTATATCTCACTATATGAGCTCACCGCTTCAAACACTTAGAGAAAATGCAACTGTAAAAGAGGCCTTGGATTTTATAACAAAAAAACATTTTAAACGAGTTATTATTGCTGACAAAAATGGAGATATAGTTGGCATAATTTCTCAGTCAGAACTTACACGCCTTCTTTACAATAAATGGATGGATTTAACACGTAAAAGCCTAGATATAGCAAAAAGAGCGCTTGAGTTTGAAAAAATTGCTATGATGGATCCTTTAACACAGGCATACAACCGAACTAAATTTGAAAAAGTAATTGAGAAAGAGGAAGAGAGAATTATAAGATACAAAATTTCCTTTTATTCTATAATCATTATAGATATTGATGACTTTAAATCTGTAAATGATACATATGGACATAATGCAGGTGATAGTATATTAAAGGAGTTTGTATATTATACGCAGAAATTTCTTAGAAAAAATGATATGTTATTTAGATGGGGTGGAGAAGAGTTTATAATATTTTTGCCTCAGACAAATTGTAAAAACGCTGTTATTGTTGCAGAAAAGATACGTAATATTATTGCAAATCATATATTTAAAGATGGACCTGAAAGAATCACTTGTAGTTTTGGAGTAAGTGCAAAAAGATCTATAAGTGATAATGTTTTAGATATTATTAAAAGGGCAGATAATGCCCTTTATATAGCTAAAAGAAATGGTAAAAATAGAGTAGAGTCATCTTGTACTAACTTCTAAGCACGTAATGTTTTACGCCAGTATCCACGTCCTCCACGCAAGGATATGCAGATTTTATCAGGAAACTTTTTACGAAATTCGGGTAATCTCTCTTTTGATTCTTTGCCTGTATCACAATAAAAGACAAAAACACTACCTTCTGGATACTCTTTTAACTCATAAGGATTATAAAGAGTTGTATCAGCACCTTCAATAGGTTTTGCAATAATGTCTATAAGCAAAACCTTTTTTCCTTCTTTTTCCAGTTTCTTTTTAGCCTGCAAGAACTCCTCTTGCGTCCACTCATCTTTGAATTCAACCATTTTATCTGTAGTTTCCAAAGTTGATTGGGAAATCAAAGTCAAGTGACTTTAGATGAGCAATGACTGTTTGCAAATCATCCAAAGATTTTCCACTAACACGAATCTCATCACCTTGAATGGCTGCCTGTACTTTAAGTTTAAGACCTTTAATCTCTTTTACAATCTGTTTTGCATCATCTTTGCCAATTGCATCAATAATTGCAAAAACTGCTCTTCTAGTCCCACCACTTGCATCTTCACGACTAGTCTCTTTAAGAGTTTTTGGTGAAAGACCTCGTTTTATAATTTTCCCTATTAAAATATCTATCAATGCATCAAGTTTATTGTCACTTGATGAAATAAGAGTAACTGTTTTTGCTTTTTCATTCAAATTAATCTCTTTTGCAAGTCCTTTAAAATCGTAGCGGTTATCTGCCTCTTTTTGAGCTTGCGCTATAGCGTTCTTTATCTCCTGCATATCTGCTTTTGCTGAGATATCAAAACTATGCTCTTTTGCCATACTATTTCTCCTTTGTACAATGAGATATTTTATAAAATCCATTGCGTGCTCTTAAACGCAATGGCCATTTGTAACTCTTTTCAATAAATTTCTTGCCTATATATGCCACTATTCCATCTATGCAAAATAGACCAGCATCAATAATAGCATATCTTCCGCCAAGAGCAATTGCAAGTCCTCTTAATTTAATGTCTGCTTTTTGCATCTTTTTACCTTTTAGCAAAGCAACTATATTATGTCCTGCAACTGTTCCACTCTGTTCAGCACTTTGGGCAGTAGGAGGAATACGTTTACCATTTCTGTCTTTTAAATCAGCTGCATCTCCTACTACAAAAACATTCTCTGCACCTTTTGGACGAAGGTAACCATTTACTACTATCTGTCCTATTTTATTCTTCTCAAATGGTAAAGATTGAACAAATGGTGCAGCCATAATACCACCTGTAAATATCATAAAATCAAAATCTATGGTTTTGCCATCTTCTAAATATGCACACTGATTTTCAACTTTAGATATATGAGAGCCTGTATGAATGATGACACCAAGCTCTTTTAGACGTTTTTTAGCTTTGTTAACAACATTCGATTTCATACCAGGTAAAATAGAGTTACCTACGAGATGAATTTTAATTTTGCCGCAAGATAGTGAGTTAGAGCGGTAGTAACGGTTGAAAAAAGCTTGCATTTCAGCTGCAATTTCAACACCGGAAAGTCCTGCACCTCCTACTAAAATGCTGTATTTCTCTTTAGACTCTTTTGCGCTTTCCAATCTTTTGTAGAGTTCTGCTTCAAAAAACTGTTTCAGCTTAAATGCAGCTCGAAAGCTTTTAACTCCATGAGAACAGGTTTTCAATCCTGTAACACTCTCAAAAAAGCGAGTTACTGCACCTGCTGCAATGATGATATAGTCATACTCTATTACATTTCCATCTTCACATATAAGGCAGTTACTTTCTGGTTCAAGTCTTTCAGCTGCAGTATGTAAAAATGTCACATTATCGCCAAATCCAGCACATAGTGATCGAAGTCCAATAATTGTATTGTCAAATGGTACTTTACCAGCAATAAGGTCGTATCCTTCAGTTTGTAAAAAGTGGTACGGATGTCTGTCAATTACAGTTATGCGTATTGCAGGGTGTTTAGAAAGTTCATTTAAAGCACAAAGACCAGCATAACTGCCTCCAACTATTACAACATGATGCATAGTAAAACTCCGATATTTTTGATTATATTATACCGGAGTTTTGTATATATTGTTGTGTGACTTGTGTAAATGTCTATATTTTTTCTCTATTTTTCACTTTCTTTAGTATCAATATTTTTAATTGCTTTATCTTTAAATTCTTTTAGTTTAGTTATCAGCTCTTCAAATAGTTTTTCTGCCCTATTTTTACCTTTTATCTCTTTTTCAATCTTATCTATAGCTTCATCTAAAATTTTGTATGTTGTATCACTTGAGCTTGTATAACCAAGAGCTTCAGCAATTTTTAACTCATTTCTAGCTGCATCAATATGTTTAAGAGCTTGATTTTTATCACTTTTTGCAATTTTGCTTGCGGCGTCTATTAATGCTTCTGCTTTTAAAAGAGGTAATGGAATGATTATTTCATTTTGTACCAAAGTTCCAAGAGCCATTTCAAGAATATCTTTTGCCTCTTTTAACTTATTATCTTGCAGATATTTTGCTGCAAGTTTTAATGCTGCTGGATAAGATACAAGAGGTAGATTGATAGTGATTATATCGATTTCACTTTGAAGCCTATTTAAAAGTCGTCTAGCTTCTTGAACCTTACCATCATCAATAAGATCATTTACTAATTCTAAATCTGTTTTAATACTTTTTAGATCACCACTATATTCAGTCGCTTTTACAACAGAGTCTATGGGGAGCATTAAAGGAGCATTTTTATGTGCTAGAATAACTTCAAGTTTACCTATAGCACTCTCTAAATCTTTTTTTGCTCTTTTTAAATCTTTTTTTTCAAGATCATTAAGTACAGTTTTTGTTAAAAATACTGCTTCAACGGCTTCTTTAACTACTTTTAAGTGCTGGTTATTGGCTTCAGATTTTGCACTTTTTACAGCATTTTTGCTAATTTCTGCAGATGTTGTTGCCATAACAGATGTAGTGCAGAGTAAAGCTGTTGTTGCCAGAGATAACAACACTTTTTTCATTATTAACTCCTTCAGATATTTACTATTCTAACTGAAGAAATTTTAGTCTAATTACATCAAGTTTTTCTGCTACTTAAGTATCATTTTTTAAATTTGAAATGAAACTTTTCTACCTTCTTAATATTCATAAAAATAAACGGGGCAAGAAAAAGAGCTTCTAAAATTAGTGAAACAACTACAGCTTTAAATGTACCATCTGGTGTTTGGGTATATGGCAAACCACCTGTGTTCATACCAAAAAAACCTGTTACCAGTGTAAGAGGAAGGAAGATAGCAGAGATGATAGTAAGCCAATACATATTTCTGTTCATCCGTTCATCTACTTTTGCACGATAAAAGTCATAAAGGTTATCTAGCTTTTCCATTGCTGCTTTTGCCAAATCACGGATTCTTCCTATATGCTCAAAAAGATCAGCATAAGCTAAGTCTTTAAAGTCATCTCGTCTTTTATGGTGATTTACAAACTGCTCAAAAGCCAGTCCTGCATGAAACATAAGACGGTGGATTAGTGAAACATCTTTTTTGTATGCCAGCCACTTTTGCATAAAGTCAGAAGAGAAAGCACCATCATAAAGGCTCTCTTCAAGCATCTCTATTTCATAATGGTATCTTTGGATATCTTTAAGCATCTGATCGGTCTTTTGATCAAGAAATTCATATAAATCATGCAAAGAGCCGCTAGGAACAAGCTCCTTAACCTCACGATTAAACCTAAAACTAACACCATCTTTTATAACAAATGCATAAGAGATAACCTGCAATCCATTGTCACTCATTTCAGGCAGTCTTAGAATCAGCACAGCATAATCTTTGCCAAGCTCAAATTCAGAAGGGTGGTTATCACTCTCTATATCTTCAAGCAAAAGTTCATCTATATGCTCTTTTTTTAACTCAATTGCCATTCTCAATCTTCTCCAATAGTTTCTTTACATCATTAACGGCAAGCTTCTTGCGCTCTATATTTAAAATCCCTTCACGTTTAAGCTGCTGCAAATGACGGTTGACAACATGGCGTACTGTTCCTATCATCGATGCTATCTCTTCGTGTGGAAGGTTTTGCAAAAGCCCCAACTGTTTAACAGGGTTTTTAAGATCCAGATTTTTAAGAATCAGTTTCATCAAACGTGTTGAGGTATCATAAAGAGACAGATCGGTAGCCAACTCTTCAACTTGACGCATCTGTTTTGCCATATATGGGAAAAAAGCACGGTTAAAAGCCGGATTTGTATCAAGCCATTCACGTACTTTTTCTATGGGAAGTTCCAAAGCTTTAACTTCATCAATTGCTTCAGTCATAACATCATGACGTAAACCGTCAAGCACTGTCAAAACATCAAACATATCGTGAGGACCAAGCAGATAGATGGTCTGCTCTCTATTGTTGTTTGGATTATATTGATAGACTTTAATGCGACCCTCTATGATAATGTAAAAAGAGCAAAGCGTATCATCAGCATCCATAGCTGAAGAGCCTTTTGGGTAGTCTTTTATGATACCTATACGGTTAATCTCATCTATTAACTGTTTACTTAGCCCCTCAAAAGGTTCAAGTTCAGTTACATGACCCATTTAAAAATCCAGTCCGAAACTTCCAAAGCTTCCCATATTTGGATCCATATGACCCATTTGAGTGCTTTTTGTTCTTAGCATCAAAATGTCTGATTTTGGATCAATCCCTTGAGGACATACCGCTGTACACTCTCCACACAATGTACAATCCCATACACCGTCTTGCTGAATGTCATCTATTTTACTTTTTATATTTTCTTCACGAGGGTCAGCCACATAACGCCAATCACGTGTCAAAGCAAAAGGTCCAAGAAACAAGGGTTTGCTTTCATAAACAGGGCAGGCACTATAACAAGAATTACAAAGAATGCAGTCACTTTGAACCGCTGTGCGTTTCTCATCTTCTGGTGTGATGACAGCATCACTTCTTGAGGTTTCAAGCCACGCTTTAGCTCGTTTTAATGTCTCAAAACTGCTACTTTGATCTACAATAAGGTCTTTTATAACAGGAGCAAAACGTAATGGTTCAACTACATCACCATCTTTTGGCTTATATGCACAAGCCAATACTTCACGTCCATTGACACGCACGGCACAACTACCGCAAATACTGCTTCTGCATCCTGAACGAAAACTTAGGGTTGGATCTTTGGTTGTTTTAATGTTTGTCAAGCTTTCTAGAAGTGTAACACCCTCTTCAATCTCCCACTTCTGTATGATTTCAGCAGGTTGTCTAGTAGAATGGTAACGCTTTATAGATATGGTAATCATTTCTCTTCCTCATCATCAAAATCTTCACAGCAGTTGCCGCCCATCTCATACTCTTCTTCCCACGGCTCAAGCTCTTTATTGACTGCTTCAATCAGTTTTTCAGTTTCATCTAACTTCTTTTCTGCCTTAGCCAACTCTTTTTCAAGTCTTTCAACTGTCAAATCATCCTTAGTCATTTCCATCCTCCGTCTCTTCTCACTTCATCCCCCGAAATTCATTGCAAAGCACTCCTTGCTCTTTCCAAGACAATGAGTGAACTCCGCCAAATTTCTCATTATCTTCATTTGGAAAATCTTCTCTTTGATGAGCCCCACGTGACTCATTGCGTCCAATTGCACCAACGAGAACCACTTCTGCAAGTTCAACCATATTGCCAAACTCTATAAACTCCAGTAAGTTGGTATTGTACTCTTTAGACTTATCGGCAATTCCCATAAATGGCAACTCTTTTTGCATCTGTCTAATTGCAGCTAGTACCCCTTTAAGCCCCATCTCATTGCGAATGATTCCTGCATTGCGGTAGAAGATTTTTCCCATAAAGTCTCGTTTTTCATAAAAATCGATCTGGTTGGTAAATTGTGGAATTGCTGCAACAAAATTGCGATCTTTTTCAAACTGTTCAGAAGACGCTACTTTTACTTCACTATTTTCACGTGCAAATTTTGCAGCATTCTCTCCTGCTTCACGTCCAAATACAATGGTTTCAAGTAGTGAGTTACCTCCCAATCGGTTAGCCCCGTGAACATAAGCATTGGCACACTCTCCTGCAGCAAATAGCCCTTCAACTTTGGTTTGATGATTATGATCGACATCTATTCCACCCATTGTATAGTGTGCTACCGGTTTGATTGGAATCAGATCAGTTACAGGATCTATTCCTTCATAAAGTTTGGCAAGTTTATGCTCTTGTGGCAGACTCTCTTCTATGAAAGCTTCTCCTAGATGGCGTATATCAATGAAGACCTCTTCACCACTTTCAATTTGCTCCCAAATTGCTTTTGCCACTACATCACGAGGCTTAAGCTCATCTACAAAACGCTCTCCTTTACTGTTTACCAAGTATCCACCTTCACCTCTAGCACTCTCACCAATTAAGATACCGCTATTTTTCAGTGCTGTTGGGTGAAACTGTATAAACTCCATATCGCTTAGCACACATCCGGCACGAATCGCTGCAGCGACTCCGTCACCTGTTATTGCTGTTGAGTTAGTTGTAAATCCACGATAAAGACCGCAGTATCCGCCACTGGCAATGATGACACTTTTAGCCCCAATTGCCTTGACTTCACCACTCTTCATCTCAATCGCTGTAACACCTAGTACACGGTTCTCCTCAACAATGAAGTTAAGAAGAAAATATTCGTTTAAAAAGGTAATATCGGCTTTAAGTGCAGCATCATACAAGGTATGAAGAATTTTTAGTCCTGTATAGTCTTGAGCATAACAGGCACGCTTGCCGCTAGCACCGCCAAGCTTTCTTTGTGCTACTTTGCCATCTTCCAATCGGCTAAAAGGTGTACCGATGGAATCTAACCAGTTAATAGCATCAGGAGCTTTTTCACATAACTTTCTTATCATCACTTCATCACCAAGTGTATGAGCCGATTTAAGGGTATCGGCAATGTGAGCTTCTACACTATCTTCTCCTACATTGCCCAGTGCGGCATTTATTCCACCTTGAGCCATAGAAGTTTGAGAACGAGTCGGGTAAGTTTTACCCAACACAGTTACTTTTGCACCATTTTCTGCTGCAGCAAGTGCTGCTGAAAGTCCGGCACCACCACCGCCAATAATTAATACATCTATCATAAAGCTATCCCACTCTCAATTTATTCTTTATGTCAATTATAGCAATCTATAAGCACCTAGTCAAAAGTAAGACCAATTATTAGCGTAAAGAGAACGGTACGAGTACTAGGCAGATTTTCGCAGGACTAGCTAAAGCTAATTCAAGAAAATCTAACGAAGTAATCGTACCGTTCTCTTTACGCCCTAAGGGAACCATAAAAAGGCTACATCTGCTACGTTAGAAACTTTTGATGTGTAACTAACACACCTGCAAGTTTCTGCCTTGCATCTGCAGCCTTTTTATGATTCTAATAGTTGGTCTTACTTTTAACTAGATGCTTGTGCTATACTATATAAAAAAATAGGTAAAGAGAGATGATAAAGTTTTTCTATTGTCTTGTTTTAATTGGAATTCTTACAGGTTGTACAGTTGACAATAGTGGTACAGGTGGTTTTGATGTAAAAGAGCCAACTACAGAGAAACGTACAAAATACAGGACTTTCATCAGTGATGAAGAGTTAAAAACTCAAAAAGAGTTGGCACAAATCGAAGCCCAAAAACGCATAGAGCTTGAAAAGATCAGTGGTGAGACACGACTAAAACAGTTGGAGCTTGAAAGAGAGAAAGAGTTGGCACTTCTTCGTGAAAAGGAGAAACTGCTTAAAATTGAACATGAGCAGGCAATGCAGCGTTATATATTAATAGGTGCAATTTTGCTGATCTTTTTAATAGGTGCAGCACTTTTATGGTATTTTGACAAACGGCGTAAAGATAAACTTCGTGCATACGAAGATAATTTGAAAAAGTATTTTCATCAAAAAGAGAATGAAGCTCGTGTCAAAATTGCAGAGAAGATTCTTGATACTGTATCTTCACAAGATCTTAATATGGAGCAAAAAGCAAAACTGATTGAAGCTCTTCACGGTCCTATAGCCTCTCCTGATACCAAAGAGAGTGAAGAGAAACAGCAGTTGCAAGAGAGATATAACCCAAATAAATCCATAAAATAAAAACCCACCTAATATTCCCTAAAAAACACATTTTTTGAAAAAATAAAATGCCTAAATATGCACCAAAATTATCTCTTACATATTTTTACTCCAAAGTTACTACATTTTGAACTATTTTTACGAAATTTCCTTGTTTTTTGACAATAGTATATTGTTATTATATTTTGAAATGCACTGATTTTTAGATTTAAAGTAGTCATTCTAAACTCATCTCATAAGCTTTGTGCCTTATATTTTGAAGTAGTTTGGCAAACTCTTCATTAACCTTTAAAGTGATTTTTCTTGCATGTGTAACTACCTTTCCAGCGATATTATATAGCTTATA
>NZ_FOXB01000031.1 GCF_900115615.1 Hydrogenimonas thermophila
TAATAGCAAACTTTAGAACTACTGCTGAGGATTTTTACAATAAAATTATCTCTCACTGGAGAGTTGAAACTTACCATTACCATTTAGATATGCTAATGGACGAAGATGAACATATAGCTTATAAAGAGCCTTATTCTATGGCAATCTTAAGATCATTTGCACTCAATCTATTTCAACTATATCACAATGAAAACAAAGGCAAAAAGCTACCTACTGGCAAGGTTACAATGGCTGAAATTAAAAGGACTTGCAAATATGACGATAACTTTACAGCAGAGCTTTTTGAGCAAGAATATGTTTAAGGTTAGTTTTAAATTTCATTGGATTTGGCTGAATTTTTTTCAAGACAAAACTCCTAATGATTTAAATTTATTTAAAACATAATTATAGTTGTTTGAACTTAAAATAATATTTTTTTTAGTTTAAAAATATAGTCTGAATATATCAATGGAGAATAGTTTATTCTATGCTACTGAAAAAGCCAGTAAAGCAGGGTAAATGAAAACATTCATCCACATCATTACAGGAGATAGAGGCATAGAAAACATAGCCTTGAATTCAGGTGAAAGAGAGCCTTCTTCTACTTTTTGAACAAGCCAAAGTTTTGTAGCAATATCTACAGTTTTCATAATTACAATGACAGATGCAGTAGCTCCACCATAGTAAAGATAGGCAAAAAGAGCCACATAGAATGATGGATGCATAAAAAATAGTAAAAATATATTTGTATAGTAGTAACCTCTTATTTTTTCAATAACACCACCAAAGGTAGGGGCACTTTGCCACCAGCTTTCAAATATTTCACAAATAATAAGAACTATTATAAAAAAAATAGCAGTTGTATCTATCATTTACAGCCTTATGAACTCTTTTTTATGATTTAAAACTTTAACAAGATACCTTCTTGCCTCTTTGTAAGGCATTGAAGTTTTTAGTTTAGTGTAAACTTGAGATGGAGTTTTTGAGTTTATGATTCTAAAAGCTCTATCTCTGCTTTTTGAAAAGGTTCTTAAAACATTTCCACTTCCTGTATTGTAAGCACTTATTACACAATACTCTCTTGAAACAGGGTTGCGAATTTTACCAAGATATTTAAAATTTAGTAAATTTAAATAGGCACATCCAAGTTCTATGTTATTTTTGGCATTAAAGAGGTATTGGCGTGTTGGTGTCCAAGACCTTTTCTTTGCGTGTTTGTAAGCATCTATTCCGGCAGTTTTAGGAACTATTTGCATTAGTCCAAATGCTCCAGCACTGCTTACAGCATACTGGTTAAAGTCACTCTCTGTTTTTATGATTGCATAGACCAGATTTTTGCTTATGTTGTACCTTCTTGCAAACTTCTCGACAAATGGCTTAAACTTTTTAACTCTTACTTTTTCGTGATCTTTTACCATTCTGATTTTTACAAAATGTACAGGTATTCTCTTGCCATTTTTTACAATGTATTTTTTTTGCAATCTCTTTTTTGTCAGATATTTGGCAAAATTTTCAGCCCTCCATCTATAAAGAATAGCTTTGTTCTGATGGTCTAAAACTTCTTGATAAAGGTATGGTTTGCCTCCAATTTTTACAGGTTTAGCAGAGTAGAGGTCAACTCCTCGTGGATCTTCAGGTGTTAAAAGTGTAGTAACTATAGCCTTTTTAAGACTTGTAATAGGAGTTTTATAGTCCAAAGTCTCAACAGTAACAACTCCTCTGTCAAAATCTATCTCTGCTCGGCTTCTGTAGTTTTGCAGATACTTTACATATTTTGTACGGCTTGGTTTTTTAACATTTCTTTTCCCCCAATTCTTTGATACAGTGTTTAAAAACTTTTCTATATCAGCTACAAAACTCTTTATATCTTTTTCAAACTTTTTAGGATTTCTTACATATTTAACAGATTTTCTTGTTGCAAAACTCTTTACTGCTGCATTGGGATCTTTACTCAAAGCTATTTGCGCTATTTGAGTGTAGTCACTTGATGCACATCCGCTTAAAAGTATGCTGATTACAATAAAAATATAAAGTTTTTTAAACATATATTTTACACCTGATTTATTAATAAAAAGGTCTATTTTCTTTTTTTGTATTATAGTCAATTTAAAACTAAAAATATGATATAACAGGCTAAAGTTATAGTTTTAATCAATATTTTGCTTTTTATCTTAGAAAAATAAAATATGCTATAATCTTTACCTAAAGTAAATAGGAATATTTCAATTAAAGATAATATAAACAAATATTAAGGCTTTATATATGAGAAAAACAAATTATTTAAATTATGGTTCAGCTTATAGGAGTAGCTGGATTTTATTTATACTATTTAAAATCACAGATATATTTTCGAAATAGTTAATTATGAAAGTTGCTTGTACTCACTGTCAACTAGAGTTTGACGAATCGGTAATGATCAAAGAGGAAGAGGGTAGTGATGTTCACTACTTTTGCTGTAAAGGGTGTCAGGGTGTTTTTCATCTTTTACGCTCTGAAGGGCTTGATACTTTTTATGAAAAACTTGGTAAAAATCAGCTAGAGCCTCCTAAAGAGTTGCAAGATGATTTGCATAAGTTTGATCTTGAAGGGTTTAGAAAAAAATACATTATTGAACGCTCAGACGGGCTTTATGAGATATTTTTAATTATTGAAGGCATACACTGTGCTGCCTGTGTCTGGCTAAATGAGAAGGTTTTGCATCAAACTCCTGGTGTTATAGAAGCTACCATAAACTATACAACCAACAAAGCTCACGTTATTTGGGATCCTGAACAGATCAAACTCTCTCAAATCATTGAAAAGATAAGAGCCATAGGTTACAACGCTTACCCGTATGATCCTAAGATGCAAGAGGAGCGTGCAAACAAGGCACGTCGTGACTACTACAGTCGTCTTTTGGTAGCAATTTTTGCAACTATGAACATAATGTGGATCGCTGTAGCTCAATATACGGGAATGTTTACCGGTATGCGAAGTGATGTAAAAGATGTCTTAAATGTAGCCGAATGGGTGCTTGCTACTCCTACTCTTTTTTACAGTGGATGGGTCTTTTTCCGCGGTGCGTGGTTTGGACTGAAGAATCGGTTTGTAAATATGGATCTACTTGTTGCTTCAGGTGCATCTTTAGCCTACACTTATTCTATTTGGGCAATGGTAACAGGCAAAGGAGAGGTCTACTTTGATTCGGTTACTATGATCATTACCTTTGTTTTGGCTGGTAAGTATTTGGAAGTTTTAAGTAAAAAGAGAGCAGCAGATACAATGGATGCTCTCTCAAATGCTTTACCTACAGAGGTTACTGTCATAGAGAGTGACACAAAGATAATGGTGCCTGTTGAAGAGGTGAACCCTGGAGACATCATAGAGGTAAGAGCTGGTGAAAAGGTAGCAATAGACGGGGTTGTTGTCTCAGGTGAGGGGAGTTTTGATGAGAGTTCTCTAACGGGAGAGAGTGAGCCTATTTTGAAGGTTAAAGGTGATGAAATAATAAGTGGAAGTGTAGCTATAGATGGTGTAGTGCGTTATGAAGCTACAAAAGATTACGGCTCTTCTATGTTGACTACTTTAGTTGGACTTCTTGAAGAGTCGCTTACCAAAAAGCCAAAGATAGAGAGATTGGCAAATGAGATATCTGGCTACTTCTCTTTAACAATTTTATCTATAGCGCTTTTGACATTCATTGGCTGGTTGTGGATGACAGGTGAGTTTGAGCGGGCGTTAGTTGTCTCTATATCTGTTATTGTCATTGCTTGTCCTTGTGCATTGGGGCTTGCTACGCCGGTTGCTACGTTAATAGGAATAAATCTTGCAGCAAGACGAGGAGTGCTTTTCAAAGAGGCAGCTTTCATAGAGACAATGGCAAAAGCTGATGTGTTGGTTCTTGACAAAACAGGAACCATAACAGAGGGTAAGCCGCATGTTGTAAATGCAAAGATGTATAGTGAGTATGATTTAAATCTGCTCTACTCTTTGGTAAAGAGCTCTATTCACCCAGTTAGTCAGGGAATAGCCCATTATCTTGAAGAGCATTATGAAAACTTGAAAGAGTTGCCTTTGGAAGGTGTAAAACAGGTGCAGGCTCGTGGAATTGAAGCTAAGTTTGAAGAGCATAAACTCCTTGGCGGAAATGCTAAAATGATGCAGGAGTTTGGAGTAGAGGTTGATGAAAAAAGTGAATATACTCTATTTATTTTTGCAATTGATAAAGAGATTGTAGCACGGTTTGAGCTTCGTGATCTTCCAAAAGAGGGAGCTAAAGAGGCAATTGCTGAGATTAGAAAGCTTGGCATAGACATAGTGATGCTTACAGGAGACAATGAAAATGCAGCAAAACGTATTGCAAAAGAGGTTGGTGTTACAGATTTCAAAGCTGGGCTTTTCCCTGAAGATAAGGCTAAAGAGATAGATTTCTTGCATGCTGAAGGTCGTGTTGTAGTTATGGCTGGTGATGGGATCAATGATGCGCTGGCTCTGTCAAAAAGTGACATAGCCATCGCAATGGGAAGTGGCTCTGATGTAGCGTTGGAGGTGAGTGATGTTGTTTTGCTTGATGATAAGATCACATCTTTGCGTGATGCATTTTTGATAAGCAGAAGAACATTTAAGTTTGTCAAGCAAAACCTTGCTCTTTCGGTTATTTATAACTCTATTACCATACCGTTGGCAATAGCCGGATATGTCATACCTCTTGTAGCAGCTCTCTCTATGAGTTTGAGTTCGCTTATGGTTGTTGGTAACTCTATGAGAATAAAGTCAGGTTTTGGAAAATAGTTATATGCTACAATAACTGCATCTATAGAATTAAAAAAAAGGAATGAAATATGATGCCTCAAATCGATATGAGTTCAGATGAGTTCTTGGCAGAGCTTGAAAAGACAAAAAAGTTTACAGACAAAGTGTGCAAGCAGTTTGGATGGGTCTATAATCCAAATGATGATGTAAATGAGGGTGTTCTGATGGGACTTGCACGAAACAAGATGCTTTATGGTAAAAGATGGTGTCCTTGTTTTATGGTTATAGAAGATGAAAATGGAAAGCATAAAAGTGCTGATGATCGCATATGCCCTTGCAAACCGGCTATAGAAAAAGAGATACCTGAAGATGGTAAGTGTCACTGTGGAATTTTTTGTACACCTGAATATGCTGCATCTCATGACCATTAATGAAAGGTAGATGATGGTTGTACATACTGTAATGTTTAGGTTTAAAGATGAAAATAAGGCTGATAATATTGAAAAAGTGAAGTTAATGCTTGAGGCTTTGCCTCAAAAGATTGAATCTTTGAAGTCTATGGAAGTAGGTGTTGACTTTCTTCACTCTGAACGCTCTATGGATCTTGTTTTAACCTCTACATTTGATGACAAAGATGGTCTTGAAACTTACAGAGTTCATCCGGCTCATCAAGAGGTTGTCTCTTTCATTAAAGATGTGACTGTAGAGAGTCGCGTGGTAGATTATGAGAAAGGTGTTTGATTGAGTTCAGATATTTTAGCGATGATGCTCGGTGTCTCAACACTGCTTGGGGCATTTGGGCTTTTTGCCTTGCTATGGGGACATAAAAGCGGTCAGTTTGAAGATAAACACAAGTTTCTTGACGCTGCTCTCTATGATGGCGAAGAGGAGCTTAAAGATGCCGTTATGATGGAGAAGAAAAGAGAAGAGTTGGAGCGTAAACGCAAAAAAGATGAATCAAGTATTAAATAGTGAAGTTTTAAAAAGAGTACTAAAAGAGTATGCAGGTAGAAATCAAAATATAGTATTTGGATATCTATTTGGCTCATATGCAACCAATAGCCAGACGCAAATGAGTGATGTTGATATTGCAGTCTATCTTAGAGATAACAGTTTTAATGAAGTATTGCAAATAAATTATGAATTATCTAAACTATTAGAAAAAGATGTTGATTTAATAGTATTAAATGATGTAAAAAATATATATCTTTTAGAAGCTATTTTAAAAGATGGGAAAGTTATAAAAGATAATGACTTAAGATTTGACTTTGAGATCATAAAAGAGCATGAAATTTTAGATTTCAAAGAAAATAGGAAATATATAGATGCTGCAGCATAAACTTGAAAAAAAGATTGCTAAAATCAGATACTATTTGCGCTTACTATATGAGTATAAACCAGATTGTAAAGAAAAATTTTTAAATATTATTGAACAAAAAATTTGTTAGTGAGAGATGTAGTGAAAAAAGCACTTTTTTTGGATCGAGATGGGGTCATAAATATTGACCACGGGTATGTTGGTAAAATCGAGGATTTCGAGTTTGTAGATGGGATTTTGGATTTTATCAAAAGTGCTCAAAAAAAAGGGTATTTGCCTATTGTAGTAACAAATCAGTCAGGTATTGGGCGTGGTTACTATAGTCTAGAAGATTTTGAAAAGTTAACTGACTGGATGCTTAAGAAGATGCGTCAGGCAGGAATTCAGATAGACCGCTCTCACGTTTTTCACTGCCCACACTCTCCAGATGCCGGATGCAATTGCCGAAAACCTATGCCAGGAATGCTACTTGAAGCAAAAAAACGTTTTAATATAGATATGAAAAACTCTTGGATGATAGGCGATAAGCCAAGTGATATAGAAGCAGCAAAAAATGCCGGTGTAGGAAACACCTATTTAACTGAAAAAAATAGAAAACTTGAGTTGAAGGAACTACATGGATTTTAACGGTAAAACAGTACTTATTACAGGTGGTGCAGGGTTTATAGGTTCAAATTTAGCTTTTTACTTTCAGGAGAATTTTCCTGATGCTAAAGTAGTGGTTTTTGACATTTTTCGTACAGGTGAGACATTTTCCAATGGAAATCTAAAAAGCTTTGGACACTATAAAAACTTAAAAGGTTTTACCGGAGAGATCATTGCTGGGGACATTACCAAAAAAGAGGATCTTGAAAGACTTAGAGATTTTAAATTTGACTACATTTTTCACGAAGCAGCCATAAGCGATACAACAGTTTATGATCAAAAGATAATGATAGATACAAACCTAAATGCCTTTAAAGATCTTTTGAAAATGGCAAAAGAGATGGGCTCTGCAATGGTCTATGCTAGTTCAGGTGCAACTTATGGAAATGCTCCTGCTCCGCAAACAGTTGGGTGTGAAGATCCGGCAAATATTTATGGGTTCAGTAAACTTGCTATGGATCATTTAGCTTATGATTGGATGAAAAAAACAGATTTGCCTATTGTTGGGCTTAGATACTTCAATGTTTACGGTCCGCGTGAATTTTTTAAAAACAAAACTGCTTCTATGGTTCTTCAATTTGGTCATCAGATCTTATCTGGTAAAAGCCCTAGACTCTTTGAAGGCTCAGATAAAATTTTGCGTGACTTCATCTATATTGATGATGTAATTCAGGCTAACATTAAAGCTTGTAATCCTAAAAAGAGCGGTGTTTACAATGTAGGAACCGGTAAAGCCAGAAGTTTTCAAGATATTGTAGATATTTTGCAAAAAGAGCTTGGTACAAATCTTCCTTGTGAATACATTCCAAACCCTTACGTAGGGCAGTATCAATTCTTTACTCAAGCAGACATTGAGCCGACAAGAGAGTTTTTAGGGTATGAGCCTGAAGTTACTCTTGAAGAGGGGATAAGAAGATATTTGCCTGAAATTAAGCGTCTGTTTAAAGAGGAAGTAAATGCGTAAATACCAGAGTTTAAAACCTTCCGTGCTTGTAGTAGGTGATTTGATGATCGATCACTACCTTTGGGGTAGAACAGAACGCATCTCTCCTGAGGCTCCTGTTCCTGTTATTGATGTTCAAAGTGAGAGTGAAGTGTTGGGCGGAGCAGGAAATGTTGTTAATAATCTCATAGCTTTGGGTGCAGATGTAACTGTCGCTTCAGCCATAGGTAAAGATGAGAATGGCAAACGTCTTACTAAAATGCTTAAATCTTTGGGAGTTAATACTGATGCGCTTATAGCTGAGCCTAAGAGAAGAACAACCCGTAAGAGCAGAGTAATAGCATCTCATCAGCAAGTAGTCAGGTTTGATAGTGAAACAAGACAAGATATTACTAAAGAGAGTGAAGACAAGATCTTAGCTGCTATTCAAAAAAAGCTTCTTGTGACTGATGTCATCTTGCTTTCTGATTATGGTAAAGGTGTTTTAAGTGATCGTTTAACTAGACAAATCATACAGATGGCAAGAGCAAGTAATATTAAGGTACTTGTCGATCCTAAAGGAAAAGATTACTCAAAATATAGCGGTGCCACTCTTGTAACTCCAAATAAAAAAGAGGCTAGTGAAGCTACCGGTATAAATATAGTCGATGATGAATCACTACAAAGAGCTGGTTTTAAACTCAAAAATGAGCTAAATTTAGATATGGCTATGATCACACTCTCTGAAGAGGGTATGGCTATATTTGATGATAGCTTTAGAAAATTTCCTACTGTTGCAAGAGAGGTTTATGATGTAACAGGAGCAGGAGATACTGTGCTTTCAACTCTTGGATTTGTACTTGCAACAGGCGGAGATATAGATGAAGCAGCTAAAATCGCCAATGCCGCCGCCGCTGTAGTTGTAGGTAAACTTGGAAGTGCTACCTGCTCTTGGGATGAGATCATAGCTTATGAAACAACCCTGCACGAATCTACTACAGAACATCGCATAAAGAGTCGTGAAGATTTAAGTTTAACTATAAAACGTCTTAAAAGTGAAGGAAAAAAGATAGTATTTACAAATGGATGTTTTGATATTTTGCATCTTGGACACGTGAAATATCTTGAGACCGCAAAAAGTTTTGGAGATGTTTTAATAGTAGGAGTAAACTCAGATGCTTCTGTTAAACGTTTAAAAGGTGAGAGCCGTCCTGTAAATCCTGAGTATGACAGAGCCTACCTTTTAGCGGCTCTTGATGCAGTCGATTTTGTAACTATCTTTGATGAAGATACCCCTTATGAACTCATAAAAGTAGTTGAGCCAGATATTCTTGTAAAAGGCGGTGACTATAAAGGTAAAGAGGTAGTTGGCAGTGATATAGCAAAAGAGGTTAGGCTTGTAGATTTTGTAGATGGAAAAAGCACAACAAGCATCATAAAAAGAGTAAAAACAAAAAGGTAGAAGATGTTAACTGTTATAGAAAGAGAGTTAGAATCACATATTCGTACAGTTGAAGCAGTAGTAGATGGGTTAAAACATTTTATATATACAGCAGGAGTCATAGCAACAGAGACACTTGAAGCAGGGCATAAGATTTTGCTTTGCGGTAACGGTGGAAGTGCTGCTGATGCTCAACATATAGCAGCAGAGTTGACAGGACGCTACAAAATAGAGCGAAAAGGACTTCCTGCAATTGCACTTACTACAGATACCTCTGCATTAACAGCCATAGGAAATGATTATGGCTATGAGTATGTCTTCTCAAGACAGGTAGAGGCTCTTGCAAATGAGGGAGATATGTTCATAGGTATCTCAACAAGTGGCAATAGTCAAAATGTCATAAATGCTCTTAAAAAAGCAAAAGAGATGGGGTGCCGTACAGTTGGACTTAGCGGTAAAGGCGGTGGTAAGATGAATGATTATTGTGATTTAAATATTGTTGTTCCATCTGACGATACTGCAAGAATTCAAGAGATGCACATAATGATTGGGCATATCTTGTGTCAGCTTATTGATAATGAGTATAGGGAGTAATCAATAGTTTGAAAGTAAGACATATCTGCTATTGCAGTATTCTTGTACCAATTGATCTACTGTCTAGCAGATTATAGGCTTTTATATTTTCTTTATTCCTGCACCCACACAATTTTTAAAATTCTAAAACTTGAAGATATTCTCAATATTAGAATTAGAGGACAGCAACCGAAAATATAATATTGAATATTTACAGAATTTGAAAAACTAATTTGGGTGCAGTATTTGAATTATAAAGTAAAGTTACTTTTTATAATATAAAAAATTATGTTATTTTTGCGTCACTTTTTATCTGTTTATAGTTACAATCATAAGTTTATGTGTTTAATAATATGCATTTAGTTTAATAGCATTTATTATAATCCCGTTATTAGATTTTAAAGAGTGTCAATAATATAATTTGTTAGTTTAGATACTTACTCACTCTCTAGTCCATTTAGCAACTTTCCAACATCTAAGCCAAAAATCATAAACCCTTCATACTTTTTAAGCAGACTATCTTTTGCTTTTATCAACTCTTTTGGAGCAATTCCATTTTTGATGGATGCTGTAGCCTCTATGAAAGCACCTATGTGATCTGCAACTTTGATCAAAGATCCATCAATACCATTAAACTCATCTTTGTTATATTCACTTCTCATAAGTTTGATATCTTTAATAGTTTTAAGCTCTCCACTTATCTTAATCTTGTTTTTAAACTCATCTGTAACAAAGTATCTCATCTCATCTCTGAGGTATCGTGGAAGAAGAGGTAGCAGTCTCTCTTCCAAAATATTTTGCTCATACTCATTTAAAAGTTCATCAAGACCCTCAACTCCATACTTAACAGGAGAGATGATATCTCTTGTAAGAGATTCTGCTATATCGTGAAATAGAGCTGTAAAGAAATTATTAGCAAGCTTTTTATTGCAAGCTCCATATTCAAGGCTTAAAAGGTATGTTGTAACTGCTACAAAGAGCATATGTCCAAGTACTGAAGTTTGAGGAATTCTTGGTGTCTTTGACCATCTCTTTTGAAATCTAAGCATTGCACAGGTTTCAAGGAAGCTTTTACTTTTTACGCCAAGTTCAAGCCGTCTAACACCTGTAAGGTCTAAAAAATCCTCAACTTCAGAATCAATCTTCTCTTTTATCTCTCTTACACCTACTGCATTTGGATGGAAGTTATAGATAATCTCAAACTCCCATCTACTTGCTAAAAAGTGTGCAGCGTGAAGAATGCGTCTTTCTATCTCATTTTCATTAGAGTTTATGTAAACATTGAACTTCTCTTTTAACTTTTCATCTATAATGTCAAAAATCTCTTTTTTTACATAGGCATCAAGCTCTTTTTTCTTATGTTTTATCAGATGGTGAAAAACAGGCGGTTTAAGGTCTGTAACAACTGCACGGTACATAAATTCGCATACACCGTAATCAATTAGCTTTTGCCAGTCAATCTCTATACCATTCTCAACCTCTTCGATGCGTCCTAGTAACCAGGCAATAATCATTTTATGAGCCTGTTTGTCAAGCTCTACAAAGTCAACAGGTCTTATCTGATCATTCCACCGGTCTATGTTTGCTGTTGAAAAGAGTAGGTATAGGAATCTTGGATTGAGCATTTTGAAAGCCTTTTTTTGTTTATTATAGCAAGTCGTAGTTCATTTTTGGGCCTGACCCTATTTTAAGCCTATTTGTTTAATATTTTTTTGAAATAATTATACAATCTTTCAAATAATAAAACTTGACATTAGTTGTATCAACATTGTAAAATTTCACAAAAAAATTAAGATACTGATTTCAAATAGGAGGAATTTAATAATGGCGAAACATGAGTTTCAAACAGAAGTGAATCAGTTATTACATTTAATGATTCATTCACTCTATTCTAACAAAGAGATATTCTTACGAGAACTCATCTCTAATGCCAGCGATGCTCTTGACAAACTGGAGTTTTTAAAGCTTACTGATGAGAAATATAAAGAGCTTAATCAGCCTTCTAAAATAGTTATCTCATTTGATAAAGATAAAAAGGTTTTAACTGTCAGTGATACCGGTATTGGTATGAATGAAGAGGATATGGTTGAAAACCTTGGTACTATTGCAAAAAGTGGTACAAAGCAGTTTATTGAAAACCTGACAGGTGATGCAAAAAAAGATAGTCATCTAATCGGTCAGTTTGGTGTTGGTTTCTACTCATCTTTTATGGTTGCCAATAAGGTAGAAGTTATCAGCCGTAAACCTCTTGAAGATAAAGCTTGGAAATGGGTAAGTGAAGGCAATGGTGAATATGAGATAGAAGAGACAGAAAAAGAGAATTATGGTACACAGATAACTCTTTACCTACGTGATGAGGCTGAAGAGTTTGCTAATGAGTGGCGAATCAAATCGATTGTAGAGAAGTATAGCAACCATATTCCTTTCCCTATCTATATGGTAAATGAAAAAGGAGAGGAAGAGCAGATTAACAAAGCTTCTGCATTGTGGCGACTCTCAAAGAGTGAGCTTAAAGATGAAGATTATAAAGAGTTCTATAAGCAGATTAGCCACGATAGTGAAGATCCTCTTCTTTGGGTACATACAAGAGCTGAAGGTACGCTTGAGTATTATACACTCTTTTATATTCCTAAAAAAGCACCGATGGATCTGTTCCGTGTAGATTATCAGCCTGGTGTAAAACTTTATGTTAAACGTGTTTTCATTACAGATGAAGAGCGCGAACTGCTTCCTACATATTTGCGTTTTGTTAGAGGAATCATTGATGCAGAAGATTTGCCTCTTAACGTTAGCCGCGAGATTTTGCAAGAGAATGTAATACTCTCTAAGATCAAAAAGGCTAGTGTTAAAAAGATTTTGGGTGAGCTTAAAAAACTTCTAGAAAAAGATCGCAAGGCTTATGAAGATTTCTTCAAAGAGATGGGTAAAGCTCTTAAAGAGGGAATTTACAGCGACTTTGAAAATAGAGACAAACTACTAGATCTAATGCTCTTTAAGTCAAGTAAACGTGATGGTTATATCACCTTTAAAGAGTACAAAGAGGCTATGAAAGAGGGGCAGGAGAAGATTTTCTATATTATGGGAGAAGATGAAAATCTACTTCGCCACTCACCACTGCTTGAGAAGTTTAAAGAGGATGACATAGAGGTACTCATCTTTGATGAAGAAGTTGATGCTATTGTTATGCCAAGCGTTACAGAGTATGACGGAACACCTCTTGAAAACATTGCCAATGTAGAAGAAGAGGGTGAAGTCAGTGATGAGGTTAAAGAGAAGTATGCTTCAGTAATAGCTGCAATGAAAGCAGAGCTTGGTGAGAGTGTTAAAGAGATTCGTTTAACAAAACGTCTGAAAGATTCACCTGCATGCGTAGTCTTTGATAAGAGTGATCCTGATGTAACAATGCAGCAGATTCTACGTCAAATGGGGCAAGAAGTACCTAACCCTAAACCAATTTTAGAGATCAACCCTGATCACGAAATCTTTAGTAAACTTCTCATACTAAATGATGAGTCTAAAGTACGTGATATTGCTCATATAGTTTTAGATCAAGCTAAAATGGCAGCTGGTATAGAGGTTGATGATATAGCAGATTTTAATGCTAGACTAAACAGATTGATAGCTAAAGCTATTTAAGTTTAAGTTATATATGCCGCACGAAAGTGCGGCAAACAATTAGCAAGAGAATGTAGATTTGAATTCAAATGCTGTTGGGCGAGATTCGTCTGGCCAGATTTGAGTTTCGAATTTGTAATCTTTATATGTATTAAGGAAAGTATCTGTCATAACTGGTTTCAAGAATTCATTATCTTGAATCAAGCTTTCTACCGCCTCTCTTAGAGTATGAGGCATTTGCTGAATACCTTTTTCACGGATCTCATCTAAGCTTAGCTCAAATAGATCGATATCCATTGGACCTACAGGCTCATATTTATTTTTGATTCCATCAATACCTGCAAGAAGAAGAGCTGTAAATGCAAGATAAGGGCATGCAGAGCTGTCAGGGAAACGAGTTTCAATACGAGTAGCTTTTTCACCTGCTCCATAAGGAATACGGATAGATGCAGAGCGGTTTTGGCTTGAGTATGTAAGGATAGAAGGTGCTTCAAATCCAGGAATTAGACGCTTGTAAGAGTTTGTTGTTGCATTTGTGAATGCTGCAACTGCTTTAGCATGTTTAAGTACACCACCCATGTAGTGTCGTGCAGTTTCACTTAGATTACCGTATTCACCCTCTTTATAGAATAGGTTTTTACCATCTTTCCAGATAGACTGGTGAACGTGCATTCCGTTTCCGTTATCTCCAAAGAGTGGCTTAGGCATAAATGTTGCAGTTTTACCATTTAGGTGAGCTACCATTCTAACTACATATTTATATTTTTGTACATTGTCTGCTGCCTCAACAAGTGTACCAAACTTAACACCAATTTCACCTTGTGCCTGAGCAACTTCGTGGTGACCTAAAACAACTTCAAGACCTACCTCTTCAAGAACTTGCATCATTTCAGCACGCAAGTCTACCATGCTGTCAGTTGGTGCAACAGGGAAGTAACCACCTTTTGTTCTTGGTCGGTGACCAATGTTTCCAAAGTCATCATTTCGGCTAGGATCGTTCCACTCACCCTCTTCACTATCTACACGGTAGTAAGACTCATTAATTTCATCTTTAATTTGAACATCATCAAAAATAAAGAATTCATTTTCAGGTCCAAAGTATGCAACATCACCAACACCAGACTCTTCAAGATATTTTAGAGCTTTTTTTGCAATTGAACGAGGACATTTTTCGTAAAGTTGACCTTTGTAGATATCAAAAACATCACAGAATACAATAACAGTTGGATCAGCAGTAAATGGATCTAGGAAAGCTGTTTCAATATCTGGTTTAAGAAGCATATCAGATTTGTTGATTGGCTGCCAAGCTTCAATAGAGCTACCGTCAAATGGAAGACCATTAGTTAACATATCTTTATCTAAAGCACTTAGAAGGTAAGTTAGGTGGTGCCAAGCACCTTTTATATCTGTAAAACGTAAGTCAACGAATTTGACATCGTTCTCTTCACAAAATTTGTAAAACTCATCGACATTATTGACAAATTTGCCCATTGTCTCTCCTTGAAAAATTTAAAATATCGGTTATTGTAACAAAAAAATTGTAAGATTCAAGTGAAAGCATTGATTAAAAATTAACCATTATCCTCTCTCTATTTTTAAAATAAACAACATAATTGTATCCAACAGATTCAGCAACTCTTTTTATATCATCTTTTTTATATCCTACTTGTTCTGGTTTATGAGCATCTGAGCCAAATGTTATGGGGATATCTCTTTCGTATGCCATTTCAAGCAGTTCACGACTAGGATAAGCTTCACCTATTGGTTTTCTGTATCCAGCTGCATTTATTTCAATAGCCATACCTGACTTTTTTATGGCATCCAAGGCATTTTTTGCAATAAGCCGTATATCTTTTTTGGGTAAAAACTTAAACACTTTAATTAAATCTAAATGTCCTACAATGTCAAACAGACCTGTTTTAGCCATATTTTCAACAAGGTTAAAGTACTCTTGCCATATAGTATCAATATCTGCACCTTCATATTTGCCGATGAATTCGGGATTATCAAACCCCCATTTGTCTATAAAGTGAACTGAGCCTATTAGGTAGTCAACATTTGCATTTAAGACTCTCTCATCCATATAGCCTGGCAGGTAATCTACTTCATATCCAAGAAGTATCTCAATTTTGTCAGCATACTTCTCTTTTACATTTTTTATATCATTTTCATATGCATCCATCTCATCAAAACTCATACGATAGCGTGTATCAAAGTTCATTGGTGCATGGTCTGAAAAACCAAAAATATCAATCTCTTCTAAAATAGCCTTTTCTACATACTCATCAACAGAACCTTCTGCATGATTGCATCTTGTTGTATGGTTATGTAAGTCTACTCTTTTCACTTTCTTCCTTTAAGAAAAGTTCCATTCTCTTTTACTTCTATCTTTTCTGAGTCAATAAGTTTAGTCAAACCTCTTTTAAAGTTTTTGCGGCTGAGCCCCAATAGTTCTTTGATCCGTTCTGGATCGCTTTTGTAATTTAAAGGCATCATGCCTTTATGATCATTTAGATAATCCAATATTTTATCAGCAGCCAAAGTATCGCTTTTTTTACCTATTGGACGCAGAAGAATATCTACTTTTCCATCATCTCTTACAATCTTTACATACCCTTTTTTAGTTGTTCCAAGTTCTAAAGGTTCGAATACTTCAGAATGAAATATCAACCCTTCATATCGGTTATTTACAACTACTTTGTATCCAAGTTCAGTTTTGGCAAAAATAAGAATATCAACTTCTTGATTTCTTTTAAGCTTTTTAGTATTTCGGTCAAGATATTTTTCAAACTTTTGCGTACCTACAAGACGGTGAGTTTTCTCATCATAATTTACATAAATCAGATGACTCTCTCCTCTTTTCATAGGTTTTCGTTGAAACATTTTTGGAACAAAAAGATCTTTTGCAAGTCCCCAGTCTACAAAAGCGCCAAAGGATGTTGTATCTACCACTTCCATCCAAGCCATCTCTCCTAACATTGCTTTTGGACGTTCTGTTGTTGCAACCAATCTATCTTTACTATCTGTATAGACAAATACTTCAATTACATCACCAACCTGCATAGATGTCTCTACATAACGGTTGGGTAGCAACACCTCTTTACCTTCACTTGAAGCTAAAACAGCTCCATGTTCTATTATTCTCTCAATTTTCAGGCAGTTTATTTTGCCCAATTCTAAATAGCTGTTAATCTCATACATCATAGAGGCATTATAGCTAAAAATCAGTTTACAGGTGATATTTACACTAAAAATAATTTTTCTATAATGAATAACGCACTATAATCTTTGCAGAACATCTATTAATGGACAAAAGGCTGAGCAATGACACAAGAAGAACTAGATGCATTGATGGCAGGAGATTTAGATTTAGACTCTGTTTCAGATAGTGATGATGTATCTACCGGAGAAAAAGAGGAGAGTAGTGAAAAGAAAAAATCTGATGATGATGTCTATTCAGTAGCTGAAGATGATGGTGTTTATCCACCACCGGCAACAGAAGAGCATAAAGTTGTTCATCAGCTTGATGATGTTACTCGTGATTCAGAACAAAAAGCTAGTGAAATTTTTGATGCACTTGATGCTGTAATGAACAATACTGATGAAGCATTGCAAGAGTTGCAGGGGATTCAAAAGAAGATAGATGATTTTGGACAGCTTTTTACTACACTGCATGAAAAATTTCCACATATTAATCGATTTGAAAAAGCACTGGATGACAGTAAAGAGTTAAATAGCAGTATTGAGAATATAGTCAGTTTATTAGAGACTTCAAATGACTATATTCTAAATGCTATGGATACAATGCAGTATCAAGATATCCACCGTCAAAAAATAGAACGAGTTATTAATATTATGAGAGCACTTAGCAAATATATGAGCCTGTTGTTTGAAGGACAGGTTGATGATGAACAGAGAGTTAAATCTGCTAAGCATATTGAAGGTGATACAACAGAAGATGTTATTAGCAATGACGACATTGAAGCATTAATTGCACAATTTGGAAGTTAAGTATATGGTTGAACTTCTCTCTCCAGCAGGAAATCTTGAAAAACTTAAAATTGCTTTTGCTTATGGAGCAGATGCGGTTTATGGCGGTGTAAGTCACTTTTCACTACGTATTAGAAGTGGTAAAGAGTTTACATATGAGACATTCCAAGAAGGTATAGATTATGCTCATAAGCTAGGAAAAAAAGTATATGTTACGATAAACGGTTTTCCTTTTAATTCCCAGCTTGAGTTGTACAGAAAACATATGGAAAAGATGGCATCAATGGGTCCTGATGCTTTTATAATAGCAACTCCCGGACTTGTAAAGATGGCTAAAGAGGTTGCGCCAGAAATTCCTATACACTTATCAACTCAAGCAAATGTTATGAATCTTTTGGATGCAGAGTTTTATTATAATCTTGGTGTCAGAAGAATTATTGCCGCACGAGAGATAAGTTTAAAAGATATTGAAGCCATCAAAGCTGCTCTTCCAGAACTTGAGTTGGAAGTTTTTGTACATGGTTCTATGTGTTTTGCTTATAGTGGACGCTGCCTTATAAGTTCATTGCAAAGTGGAAGAGTTCCAAATCGAGGAAGTTGCGCCAATGATTGCAGATTTCCATATGTCCTTTATGCTGAAAACCCTGAAACAGGAGTAACTTTCAAGCTTGAAGAGGAAGAGGGTGTTGGTACTTATATTATGAATGCTAAAGATATGAATCTTGCTAGCCATATTGATGAGATTCTTAAAAGCGGTGCTGTAGATTCACTTAAAATAGAAGGTCGAACAAAAAGTCCATATTATGTAGCGGTTACAGCTTATGCATATCGTCGTGCAATAGATGACTATTATGCAGGCAAATTTAATGCCCAAAATTATCAAAAAGAGCTTCATACAACAAAACATAGAGGCTTTACAGATGCTTACTTGATCCATCGACCATTTGAGCGTGAAGGTACACAAAGTTTAGAGAGTTCTATAAGTGAAGGCACATATCAAGTACAAGCACTTGTAGATGAAGCAGGCTTAGCATTTCTTGTAAAAGATAAAGTTTATGAAGGTGATGAGATGGAGATACTCTCACCTGAACCTATTAAAGAGAAAGTCAAGAATGAGCGTGGTGAAATTTATCAAAAAGAAGATGGTAAATGGTATTTAAAGATGCATCTTTTAGAGACACCTAAAGGTAAGTGCTATGAGTGTATTCATAGTGGTAATGAAAATCCAATTTTATTGCCTGCAGTATTGCCACCTTTTACATTTTTAAGGAAAAAAGTGAAAGAGTAAATGTTATTATTATGAACCTAATAATTAAAGGAAGGGATAGTATGAAGTTTGTATCAATTATCATTGGTAGTAAGAGTGATTATGAGGTTATGAAGGAGTGTGGAAAGACACTTGAGAAGTTTGGTGTTCCATATGAGCTGATTATCTCTTCAGCGCATAGAAGTCCTGAACGTACGAAAAACTACATTAAAGATGCTGAAAAGAGAGGAGCTGTTGTTTTTATTGCAGCAGCAGGTATGGCAGCACACTTGGCAGGAGCAGTTGCAGCAACTACAATCAAGCCAGTAATTGGTGTACCAATGAGTTCATCAGATTTAAGAGGAGAGGATGCTCTTTTAAGTACTGTTATGATGCCTGCAGGTATGCCTGTAGCTACACTTGCAATAGGTAAAGCAGGTGCTATAAACAGTGCATATCTTGCAATGCAGATATTGGCAATTGATGATGATGAACTGAATGTTAAGTTAACTGAAGATCGTATTGCAAAAGCTAAAAAGGTTGAAACTGATTCATCTGAAATAGAAGTAAGGTTGTAGCAAATAAGTTTGGCACTTATTCTTTATGAAAAGTGCCAAAACTTACTAACTATAAAGGAGTAAGTTATGAAGACGTGGCTTAGCGTTCGATCTTATGCCAAGTTGATCGGGAAAGATTATGATGAAGTAATAAAGCTTATAGATAATGGAGCTGTTGTGTCTAAAGAAGAAGATGGCGAAATTTATGTTGAGACAGATTCACAACAAACTTTACCTGCAAAACACGCAAGCGGAGATATTTTAAAAGTTGATATGGAGAGTGGTGACGGTATCCAGTTTGTAGAAAAAACAATTGGTACTATTCTTAATATGCATGAAAAAGTGATGGATGCCAAAGATGAGACACTAGAAGCTTTAAAGAGTGAAAACCAGTTTCTAAAAGAGGCTTTAATGTCAATGCAAGAACTCTATGATGAAGATAGAACAACTATTGAAACTCTTAGCAATGAGCTTAATGCCACACGTGATGAACTTGAGTTTATGAAACGAAAATATAAGCTTATGTGGGGCAAAGTTGTTGAAAAACATGCTGGAGAGAGCAGTTGAATTTAACTCCAACTTGTGTAACATGTATATTTTCGCAAAGTTTACGAGTATGCGAAAAATTACAAGTAGATGATAAAACAACCAAAAAAATTTTAGATAGTGTAGCAGGTATGATACCTGAGTGGTCTTTTGATGAGACACCTCCTCAAGTTGCAGCAAGAGTCTATCCCGAAATTGCAAAATTACTCCAAACAGATGATATATATTACGATTTTAAACGTGAAGCTACAGAGCATGCAAAGGCTTTTATTCCTTTTGTCGAAGAGATGATAGATAAATATAATGATAAATTTTATGCCTCTTTAAAAGCTGCTGTTGCAGGAAATGTCATTGATCTTGCAGCAATGGAGCAGTTTGATTTACAAGAGGAAGTTGCAAAGGTTTTTGATTCTCCATTTGAGATTGATGATAGTGAAGAGTTGCGTAAAATATTGCAAAACTCTAAAAATCTTCTTGTTGTAGGGGATAATGCCGGTGAACATCTCTTCGATAAAGCGATGATGAAGTGCTTGAAAAATTTGTTTCCGAATTTACATATCTTTTATGCTGTACGAGGCAAGCCTATTATCAATGATATAACGATTGATGAGGCAATAGAAGCTGGTATTGATGAGGTTGCTGAAATTGTTGACAGTGGTGTAGATACCCCTGGTTTGGATTTGAATCGAGCTAGTGACAAGATGTTATCAGTTTATAAGCAGGCAGATGTGGTTTTGGCAAAAGGGATGGGAAATTATGAGTCTCTTTATGGTATTTCAACATGCCCGACATTTTTCCTTTTGAAAGTTAAATGCAGTGTTGTAGCAGCATCTCTTGGTCGCAATGTAGGCGATATAATATGTTATAAGGAATCTTTACATGATTAAAAAGTTTATTGATGAAAAACTTTTACCATTTCTTTTTATGCAGCCGACTCATCCAATGCGTTTTAATGAATTGATGAAAGCAAATAAACTTCTAGTAGACAATATGTTGCTAGAAGGGAGTATACCTGGTGTTAAACTTAGACTTGGACGGGTATATCTGTTTATGATATTTGTATGGAATCTTATATTGATTCCATTGGCAATGATATTCCATAAGATATTGGCTAAAATAGATTGTCATATAGCCATAATGATGGCAGTATTTTTTACACTTCTGTTTTTTGGCATATTGTCTATTTTCAAGCAGTGGGCAATGGAACGTATGGCTGAAAAGATGATAAAAAAAGCGTGGAGTATCCATTTCCCATATTGTGACTATGAAACCTTTCATGAAAAGGTAGCAAAATTTTATGGAGATGCATTAGAAAAAGGTGTTACCGGGGCTAATATTGAAATGTATATTATGAATGCACTCTCTTTGGAAAAATAGTTTGATATAATTGCACGAAAATTACTTTACAATCAGGAGGTGAGTGATGGCAGAAACTAAACCTAAAAGACAAAAACAGGTGGTTTTGTTCACATCACCCGGATGTGTATGGTGTACACGTGCAAAAACCTTCTTTAAAAAAAACAACATCAAATTTAAGACTATTGACATAAGTACAAACAAACAGGCTGCTAAAGATTGCGAACGGCATGGTTGCCGGGGCGTGCCTGTTGTCTTAATAGGCAGTCAGTGGATCTGTGGATTTGATGAACCAAAAATCAAGAAAGCATTGGATATTAGATGATAACTTTTACTGACCTCCTTTTAAAACTTCAAACATTTTGGGCACAGCAGGGCTGTAATATTGTTCAACCTTACGATATTCCAGCAGGTGCCGGGACATTTCACCCGGCTACTCTTCTTAGAAGTCTTGACTCTAAGCCGTGGGCAGCAGCTTATGTTGCACCAAGCAGACGACCGACTGACGGACGATATGGTGAAAATCCAAACCGTTTAGGGGCTTACTACCAATTTCAGGTGCTTATTAAGCCAAGTCCAGATGATATTCAGGACTTATATCTTAAAAGCTTAGAGTATCTTGGACTCGATCTTTCAAAGCATGATATCCGTTTTGTTGAAGATAACTGGGAGTCTCCAACACTTGGTGCATGGGGGCTTGGCTGGGAAGTATGGCTTGATGGTATGGAAGTAACGCAGTTTACCTACTTTCAGCAAGTAGGTGGCATTATCTGTGAGCCTGTGGCAGCAGAGATTACATACGGAACAGAGCGGCTTGCTATGTATCTGCAAGGTGTTGAATCTGTTTTTGATATTGTCTGGAATGAAAAAGATGGAAAAGTTACCACATATGCAGATGTGCATAAAGAGAGTGAGTATGAGTTTAGTAAATACAATTTTGAAGTAGCAGATGTAGATATGCTGTTCCGTCATTTTGAAGATGCTGCTGCTGAGTGTCGTCGATGTCTTGATGCAGAATTGCCTCTGCCTGCATATGATCAGTGTATGCTTGCATCTCATCTTTTTAATACCCTTGATGCACGAAAGGCTATTTCAGTTACAGAGCGTGCCAATTATATCTTAAAAATCAGAGAACTTGCCAAAGGGTGTGCTACTCTTTATAAAGAACAAGAGAGCGATAGAGAGGCACGTATAAGAGGGAACGGCAATTGAGAGTAGGTGAAATATATGACATTTTAGATAGTTTAAGCCCGTTTGAATTGCAAGAAAAGTGGGATAATAGCGGGCTTTTGCTTGGATCAAAAGAGCAGGATGCCCGGCAAATAGTATTAAGCGTAGATATAGATTTTCAAATGATTGAAGAGGCTGATGAAAATACGCTTTTTATTCTTCATCATCCTCTTATATTTTCAGGTCTTAAACGTCTATTGTGGAATGAGTATCCTGCTAATTTACTCAAAAAGATGATATGCAAAAATCATGCAATGATTGCAATGCACACCAACTTTGATCAGACTCATCTAAACTCTTATGTTTTTACTAGAGTTCTTGGGTTTGAAGATTTTGAATCTCAAGGGTTTGTTTGTAAAGCAGTTGGTGAATGGAATACAGATGAGCTTTTAAAGCATATTAAAGAGAGTTTAGGTCTAAAGGTTATGCGTATTGTTGGGTATAAAGATACAATAAAAAGTATTGCACTTACTACAGGAGCAGGTGCAAGTTTGATGGATAATATAGACGCTGAACTCTTTTTAACAGGTGACATAAAGTACCATGATGCAATGAAGGCTATTTCAAAAGGTTTGATGTTGGCTGATATCGGACACTTTGAAAGTGAGCGATATTTTGCCAATGCTTTGGGTGAACATTTGAAAAATTTGCCGATTCCGGTTATAATTGCACAATCAATTAACCCCTATAGCTACATTTAATTGCAAGGAAATCCATGAACAAGCATCTTGAAGAGCTGATTGAGCTTTCAAAAATTGATCAGTCTATTGATTCATTTGAGCCAAAAGTCAAGCAGGCAAAGACAAAGTTAGAACAGATTGAAAACCAAGAGTCTGATGTTGCTAAAGAGATAGAGAGTCTGCAAGAAGAGATTAAAGATGCAGAACTTAAAAAGGCTAAAAACGACCTTCATATTCAAGAGTTGACAGCAAAGCTGGATGCTAACAAGAAGAAGAGTGCTGAAGCAAAAACAGAAAAAGAGATAAAAGCTTTACAGCTTGAAGAAGAAATTGCTAGAGAACAGCTTGATTTTGCTAATGAAGAGATTGAGCGACTCGACAAGCTTATTGATACACGTAAAGCTGAAATTGAAGCAAAGCATTCTGAACTTGAAGAGCTTAAAGAGCAGAGTGCTCAGATTAAAGAAGATGTAGAGAAAGAGCTTGTTGAAATCGAAAAGCAGAAACAGGAACTCTTTGAGAAAAAACAGAAACTTGTTTCAAAAATGAGCCAGAAAATTTTGGCTTTCTATGACAAGATTAGAAGATGGGCAAAAAACAGTGCAGTTGTACCTGTACGCAAACAGGCATGCATGGGCTGTTATATGAAAATTAATGACAAAACCTATGCTGAAGTAATCAAGGGTGAAGAGATTACTACCTGCCCACACTGCGGACGAATTTTATACCTTGAGCCTCAAAAAGAAGAAGCAAACGCTGAATAATTCAATTTTTTTAATCCTCTACACAATCATTGTGTGGGGGGTGTATCTACTCTTTTTACCAATTATTGCAATTTTTTCTTTTAAAAAGAAGTACCGTCAATCAATTCCAGCACGATTTTTTTTATGGAAAAATCCTCCTTTACCTACTAATCGCATATGGTTTCATGCTTGCAGTTTTGGTGAAACACGTGCATTGCAACCACTGATAGATAAATTCTCTGATGAACAGATAGTTTTGACAACAATAACCCAAACAGGTTTTAATGAAGGTAAAAAAAGGTTTAAAACAGTACGTTATCTTCCTTTTGAACCACTTCTTTGGTTTTGGTTAAAGCCTCAAAAGGCACTTATTGTCATGGAAGCAGAATTATGGTTTTTGCTTTTCTATCTTGCTAAAAAAAGAGGTGCCAAAACAGTTTTAATCAATGCCAGAATTTCAGATAGATCTTATAATCGTTATCTTCGTTTCTCCTGGTTTTATAAAAAGATATTTTCATACATTGATTTGGTTTATGCCCAAAGTAAAACAGATAAAATAAGATTAGAGCAGCTTGGTGCAAAAAATGTTGAAGTAAGTGGCAACATAAAACTTGCACAAAGTCATAAAGTAACAAGAGTTTTGGACAGACCAGATGGCATTGTAGTAACGGCTGCAAGTACACATGAAGGTGAAGAAGAAGGAATACTCAAAGCATTTTTAAAGTGGAAAAAGAGAAATCAAAACTCTAAGTTGATTATTGTTCCTCGTCACCCTGAAAGGTTTGATAAAGTAGCAAAGCTAGCACAAGAGTTTGCATTGAAAGATGAACTTTCATTAAGTCGATGGAGTAAAACTCAAGATTTAACTGCCGATATTGTTATTATAGATGCAATGGGAGAGCTAATAAATATTTATGCAATTTCCGATATTGTTATTTTAGGAGGAGCTTTTGTTCCTGTCGGTGGGCATAATCCAGTTGAAGTAGTTCCTTTTAAATGTCGATTAATAAGTGGAACAGAAATTTTTAATCAGCATGCTATGTTTTCACAAATTGAGGGAACTATTTTTTCATCTTTAGATGAACTTGATTCAGCTCTTGATCGTGCAATAGATGCAAGTCCTGTAAAGGTTAAACAACGAGTTTCTATAGATGTCATTGTAAAAGGGATTCAGGATGTGGTTTAATATGCAAGAAGAGTATGTAGAACTGTTTATAAGTGCACGTCCTGCAAGCAGTAAAAATGAGATTGTAGGTATTTTTAATGATACATTAAAAATTAAAGTCAAAGCACCTGCTGTAGAGGGTGCTGCAAACAAGGAATTGGTTAAATTTATATCCAAGCAGTTCAAGGTACCAAAAAGTGAAATTTTATTTATTTCAGGAGAGACATCAAAAAGAAAATGTATTCGATTACCACGCACTGAACAGCTTGAAGCCTGGATAGAGGAGATGCAGAAGTGAAAAAAATTTTGGTGATCGAAGATGATCGTTTCTATCAAAACATCATGTTAAGGGCATTAAGGCACTATTTGCCTCATATTGAGTTTGAAGTAATAGAGACATATGCTGAAATAAAAAATATAGTAAAATCAAAAAAAAATTTTGATCTTGTAATATCAGATATAAATTTGACTGACAGCAGCGGAGAGCATATTAGAACTCTGGTAGATGCAAACTATAAAGTTGTTGTAATGACTGTTCTCGATGATGATACATTTAGAGATGAGATGTTTGCTTTCGATATTGTAGATTATATTATAAAATCAGAGTTGCAACGCTTTGGGTATTTAATAAAGTTGATACAGCGATTGGATGCAAATGAGTCAAGAAGCATACTAATAGTAGAAGATTCAAAACCGGTAAGAAGCTTTTATAAAAGAATTTTAGAGAAACAGAACCTTACAGTCTATGAAGCAGAAGATGGTCAAAAAGCACTTAAAATTATATCTGAAGAGAGTATAGATATGATTTTGAGTGACTATAATATGCCCAATATGGATGGAATGGAGTTTCTAAAAGAGCTTAGAGTAGAGTATTCAATGCTTGATCTGCCATTTATCGCAATATCTTCAGATAATGATCATGCAACAGTAGCAAGGTTTTTAAAATTAGGTGCAAATGATTACTTAAGAAAGCCATTCGGAAAAGAGGAGTTGATTTGCCGTATAAATAATAGTTTAGATATGTTAGATATGCTTCAACACGTAAAAGAGAGTGCAACAACAGATGCATTAACAGGTATGCATAACAGACACTACCTGTATGAGATAGCAGAAAAGATAATGGCTCAATCTAAAAGGCTTGATTATCCACTCTCTCTTGTAATATTTGATATAGATTTTTTCAAAAAGATCAATGATAAATATGGACA